>JAFDBU010000032.1 GCA_019313095.1 Deltaproteobacteria bacterium
AGAGAGCGTATCGAAGAAATTTAATTCCGAAATAGATCATCCCCATGGTTATAATTGTTACAACCACATCTCTGGTCCAGCCCAGACCTTTGTTATCTCCATAACTATTGTGATCTTCATCTTCCTCTTCCAGAGCCATTTCAAGCAGCAGCGCAGCATCTTCCCAGGTGGCCTGAAACGACTGCCATGATTCTATGGCATCATGAACCTGACCCCGTTTCTTCTGTACCCTTTTTGCCCTGTCGGCATCATCCCAGAAACCCGGGGCAATAATCTGCTTTTCAAGCTCTGCCAGTAGCTCTTTCTTGCTGTCTACCTCAAAGATGCTCCTTCAAGGCCAGTATACGATCCTTTAAGTCCTGAAGTTTCTGTTTAAGTTCTGCTGACATCTGTTAACTTCCTCCACTAAATAAAGAAATTATAATCATTGCGATTCGTTATTGCATTACTTCCCGCTTTGTTTGTCACTCTTTAAAAGCAACCAGAGTGGCAGACAGGCAAGCAAACATATCAGGCTGAAATAATGCCCGAAACTGACAAACAGTGTTTTTATCTGCAGCAAAGGTATATCCCGCACAAGATAAAAGGGCTGAAAAAGAGGCGTATCTCCTGTTATTCTGCCGAGTGGATCTATGAATGCACTCACACCTGTATTGGCTGAACGTACCAGGCTTCTTCTGTTTTCTACTGCTCTGAACACTGCCATTGATAAATGCTGCCAGGGCGCACTTGAACGGCCATACCAGCCATCATTTGTTATATTGACCAGCAGGTTGGCACCTTTGTGCGTCCAGTCCCTAGCAAGCTTTGGGAAAATGCTTTCAAAACAGATCAATACTCCAATTGCTGCATCCTTACAAGACAGGGGCCGGCTCGGTTTACCGCTGCTGAAGTTACCGACATTTTCCACCAAAGGACCTGGAAGCGGCAAATAGTCGCTGAAGGGGACATATTCACCAAAGGGTACCAGGTGCTGTTTATCATAGCGTGCCTCAATTTCACCATAGGGGGTAAAAAGATAGGCGCTGTTATATGAAAGATATTCATTTTGCTGCCCCACCTTTTCTGCCGCAATTTTTTCGAAATATGGTGCACCTGAAAGTAGCCAGACTTTATGTTTTGTAATAAAGCTCTTCTGCAGCCTCCTGAAATACGGGTTGTCGTTGATCAAAAAGGGAAGAGCTGTTTCAGGCCAGACAAATAATTCAGGGGGGGGATTTTCACTGGCTATCGCCTGTTCGGAAAGTTCATTGTATATATCAATTGTCTTCAAACGCATGGCAGGCGACCATTTCAGGTCCTGTTCAATACTTCCCTGCACTATCCCTATCTTCATTTTTTCTCTTTTCACTGCAATTTCGGATATTTGCTGGTAGCGAAAAAAATTATAGCCTAAAGCTGCCAGCACCAGGAACAGGGCAGGAAAAATTGCATAAAACCAGGCATGCCGTAAGCGCAGTGTCATAATATGCTCTCTGGTCTGATCTGTTGATCTGCTGGCAAACCAAAGAACACAAAGCAGGGCTGTAAGTGAGTTTACCAGAACAATATGAAAGGTGACACCGTAATGTCCTACCAGATCAGCTGTTTGGATCAGAAACAGTGCTTTGTACTGGGAATATCCAAGATCCTGCCAGGGAAATCCTGAAAAAAGGAAGGAACGGATATAATCGAGACCGACCCACAGGAGCGGGCCGAGCCACACAACCAGTATTTCCCTGTGCTTCCAGGCCCGGTTTACAATGATGCAGAACAGAACCAGGTAACAGCTCATATACAGTGCCAGGAGAAGCAGGGCCGGGATTGAAACCCACAGGGATAGATTGCCGTATCTACCCAGGACAATAGTGATCCAGTACAGGAGTGTAACATAATGCACCATGCCTGCGAGCAATCCCAGCCGCGCCGCAGCTTTCGGCCCTACATTCCTTAAGGCCAGCAGCAATGGGACCAGCGCTATCCAGGCCAGCGGCCATAACCCCACTGCCCCTGGAAAAGACAGAAAAAGCAGTATACCTGTTCCAAGGGCAAGCCAGACGGGAAGGGAACCTTTTTTCAGTCCTCCGCCAAACTTCATTCTAGCCTCCCCTGTCATTTTCTTTGGATTTTTACTGTTTTGATATGACGCTTGGTTGCTGTAACGACCTTGAATAGCAGAGTATCAAGTTCCACAGTTTCGCCGGCCTTGGGCAAATGCCCAAGTTGATGGATAATAAAACCGCCTACCGACTCATATGGGCCTTCAGGCAGTTCCATATTAAAAAAAGACTCGACTTCTTCTATGTCTTCCTTGGCATAAATCATGAGACTCCCGTCCTGCAGAGCCCGCCACTGGGGTTCATCCTTGTCATACTCATCATCAATCTCACCGACTATTTCCTCCAGCACATCTTCCAGGGTGATCAGGCCGCGAACTCCTCCGAATTCATCGATCACAATGGCCATATGATTCTTCTTGGCCTGAAAAGCCCTGAGTAGGTCAACAATGCGCATGGTCTCAGGGACAAAATAGGGCTGTTTGGTTAGTTTTTTAATGTCAGGACATGCCCCTGGATCATCAACGCAGACAAGGAGATCTTTGGCATTCAAAATACCGATAATATTATCCAGGGACTCGGAATAAACAGGTATCCGGGTGAATCCCTCCCGGGTGATCAGCTTCAGCACCTCTGGAATCCCCATCTCTACATCTGCGCAAACTATTTCAGTCCTCGGTGTCATAATCTCATGGATAAGGGTGTCCCTGAACTCGAAAATAGAATTGATCATCTGCCCTTCCTGGCGAGTGATCAAGCCTTGCTCTTCACCTTCATCCAGAAGTTCCTGAATTTCCATCTCGAGATCTTCGGTAGTATCAGGAGCACGGCTCAATCCCAGAACATCCAGAAGACGGCTTATAAAGTTTTTACTAGACTGCGAATCGGGTTGATCGGATGAGGAATCTTGGTCTTTTTCCATGCAGAATTAACAGTAAAACGTGAATATTTTAGTGAAATGGAAATTATAAGGTTCAGTAATTGTTTTTTAAGCATGGGTAGGGAAAAAACACCATAAAGTCAAGAAAAAAATTGACTGTTTCTTCCAAAAAAAGTATACAGTCCGCTCTTTGCTTTTTCCAAAGGGGATGAATATGTCACTGAATACTATTCATCCCCTTTTTGTTATAGGAGGGGAAATAAGGTATTATTCCCTTTAACATTTGTATATGCCTCGTTATAATTGAATTTTTAGTTTAAGGCTTACATACTATTTTTTTATAGTTTTTATAGAAAACTCAAAGTTACTGGACCTGATTTTTGTGAACGGCAAAATACTCATAGCTAACAGGGGCGAAATCGCCATTCGGATCATGCAGGCCTGCAAGGATCTCGGTCTGGACTTTGTTGTGGTATACACTGCAGCAGACGAGGATTCCGAGCATGTCCGCTTGAATCGTGACAGCCAAGGCAACAGTAAAAGGGCCTGGCAGATCACAAGCTACACCGACCCCAATGATATTCTTGCGGTTGCCGACCATACAGAGTGCACAGCTATTCATCCCGGCTATGGTTTTTTCTCTGAAGACTTTCGCTTTGCCCGCCGGGTGACCGTCCGGGACCGGCCTTTAACCTTCATCGGCCCGAACTGGCAGGTCATCAAAAACCTCGGTGACAAAATCAACACCAAGAATGTGGCTAAATCTCTTGCAATCCCTGTCATACCAGGAACTGACAGCCCTATATATAATGAAATGGAGGCTGAAGAAATTGCCGACCAGCTGCTAGATGACCAGAAGAGTCAGAACATCAAAAATCCATCCATACTTGTGAAGGCTGCTGCCGGAGGCGGCGGTATGGGTATTGAAGAGGTGCGAGAAATTGAACATTTCCGACGGGTCTACCGCCAGGTGCAGAACTATGCCAAAAGACAGTTTGGTGATGCAGGGGTTCTGATTGAACAATGTTTGCGCGATTATAACCACCTGGAAGTACAACTGCTCTGCAGCCGCCATGGCGAAAGACTGCATTTCGGGACCCGCAACTGTACCATCCAGAGCACCGGGCGCCAGAAAAGAGTTGAAGCCGCTCCGGGGTTTGACGACTCCTGTTTTGAGTATAATTTTGATTCCCATGAAGTGCTGGAGCGCATTGTCCAGTATTCTCTAAAGCTTGCCTCCCATGTCCGTTATGACAACGTTGGCACCTGGGAATGGATTGTAGCCCAGGACGGCCAGCCTTACTTGCTTGAGGTAAATACAAGGATACAGGTGGAAAACGATATTTCGGCCCGGATAAGTTATATTAAAGGCAAACATCCGAACCTGATCCGGGAGCAGATCAGACTGGCCTTAGGTGAGCGTATTGGATTTACGCAGCATGATATAAAATTTAAAGGTGCCAGCATAGAGCTCAGAGTTGTGGCGGAAAATACCATGCGCGGATTTGCACCGTGGATAGGCACCATAGAAAAATTCAAATTCCCTGAATATGAATGGGCTGCAGTCTATACCCATGTACCTTTTGACAAATCCTACATAATTCCGAGTGATTTTGATCCGAACCTGGCCCTGGTAGTCCTCTGGGGGGACTCCATAGATGAGGCCAAGAAGCGGGCCGTTAAATTTCTAAGTGAAACTGTTATTGAAGGCACGGACAGCAAGGGTGATCCCATAATCACCAATATGGGTTATCTGCAAAATAATCTTGACCGATTACTCACTTTCTAAACTCATGTAACAAGACGCCATATGGACGATCTTCGCAAAAGGCTTCATAAAACTGAAGAACGGCTTAATTATCTTATCAGGGTAAAGGACAGTTCCACCTGGGGCAATCTCTCTGGGTTTCAGGAAAAATATACCCATCTGAAAAATTCCTTTTATGAGTTTCAGGAAGATGAGCTCTCAGAAAAGATCCATGAATTGGAAGAAGCCCTCACCTTCATTGAGGAGCGCTGCGAGGAGAATCTAAGCCCGATGGAGCGGGTCCGTATTGTCCGCAGTCCCCAGCGTTTCACCCTCAAGGATATCCTGGAAAACATCTATGAGGATTTTACCGAGTTAAGCGGCGAGGAAGATACAAGTATTGATCCTTCCATGGTAACTGCAAAAGCCCAGATCGTTCGTCGGATCAAGAACAAGATCTATTCGCAGCCGGTTATGGTCATTGGTCAGGAAAAGGGACATGGTGAGGAGTATCGCAACGGTGGTTCCTGCAAACCCTGGGGTAATGAAAAGGCCCTGCGTTATATGAGGGTTGCTGAAACCGAGGGTATCCCCATCCACTTTTACATTTTCACGCCCGGTTCTTTTCCGGTGGAGGACTATCCCGGCGCCGCCCAGCAGATTGCCAGAAATCTTTATGCTATGACAAAGCTCAGGGTACCAATGATATCGGTTATATCAGAGGGAGGCTCAGGCGGCGCCGAAGCCATCGGTCTTTCAGATTTTCGCCTTATGTTTTCGCATGGCTATTATTCTGTAATCTCCCCGGAAGGTGCAGCTGCAATAGAAGGAAAGATACGTGAGGGAGAAAAGGTGCCGCCGGAGCTTATAGATGCCTGTGCCGACAACCTGAAAATTACGGCCCGGGATAATCTTACTCTCGGCACTATTGACCGGGTTATCCAGGAACCGACCCTTGGTGCGAAGCGGGATGATTTTGCTTTTTTTAAGCAACTGCGCTCAGAGATCATCCAGGCAACTGATGAGGTAGTGCTGAAAACCAAAAGTCTCAGAGCTTTTCGGGCCTATGAGGTCAAGTTGAAAAAGGCGGAAGAAGGAGCAACAGAAGAGCCCGAGATCAATATATCCTGGGATCTCAACCAGGATGAAATAAAGCGTCTTCTGTTCTATCGCTCCAAAAAGTACAGAAACATGGCTGTTGCTTATTTTGGCGGTCAGCCATCATCCACTGAAGCTTTTTACCGGCGCACGAGGAACATACTCTTCAGGCTGTATTATTCCTTCCGCTATGATCTGCTGCGCCAGCAGCAAAAACAGGTGGAAAAGGTCATCAAGGATGTTTCCGGTGAAGGTTCGGTTCTACTCAAAAAAATTACCAGCCCTCTTGCCACCGCTTATAATTTCATAAGCCGAAAACCGGAAACCAAAAAAGTACGGCCGACCATTGAACGCCCAAGTGTCCCCGAAGAACTTGATATCTGGGATACCTATACCAGCCCACTGGCAAATGAGGATCGTACCATAAGCTGTCCGAATGCCGCCAAATACGGCTGCAAAGATCTCTGGGTCCCTGATCTGTATGGTGAATTCTGCGGTGTATGCGAAAACTGCGGGCATCACTTTCCCCTGGAATATGAATGGTACCTGAAACATCTTTTTGATCCGGATTCCATCAAAGTTTTCAACACCGAGATCTGCTCCCTTAATCCTTTGAACTATCCGGGATATGAGGAGCGTCTTAATCTGGCCCGTGACAGGACAGGGCGCGACAGTGCCAATATAACCTTCTACGCCAAGGTCATGGATATGGATCTTGTGGTATCTATGCTTTACAACGATTTCCGCAACGGAACCGTCGGTGCAGCCGAAGGTGAGAAATTTGTCAGGGCCTGTGAAAAAGCCCGCCTGAAACGCAGACCTCTTCTGTCCTATGTCCATACCACTGGCGGCATAAGGATCCACGAAGGAACTCTCGGGGTCAGCCAGATGCCGAAATGCACCATGGCTGTGCGCGAATATATTGATTCCGGTGGGTTGTATATCGTTGTCTATGACAACAATTCCTATGCCGGACCTGTAGCCAGCTTCCTCGGCTGCTCGCCCTATCAGTTTGCCATACGTTCGAGCCGGATAGGATTTGCCGGCAGCAGGGTTATACGGGAAACCACCGGTGAAGACTTGCCGCCGGATTACCATAACTGCCGCAATGCCCTTAAGCGGGGGCACATCCAGGGTATCTGGGACCGCAGAGACTTCAGAAAGAATCTTTACAAGGCCCTTCTGACCATGGGCGGTAGGAATCTCTATTACCGGTAGGTTCACTTTAATTAAGCAAAAATGAACATTAAGAGAAGTTTCGTGCTTTCTTTTTTACGCCATAAAGTTTCTTCATTTTTACCTGTTAGGATTAATTAATAACTGAAAATTGACATCATGGACCAAGACATTAACTTTGATGAAGTAATCAATAAATACCGTTCAGACCCTTATGAATACCTGGATGTTGTGACGCCACACACCGGGCGCGTCAAATTAAAGGTCCGAGAGGGGGAAGAGGTTGACGGTCCCAGTGGTAAATGGAACCATCATTCAGGCACATTATTATATCTACTCGACCGGGAGAAGAACCCCAAGCCCATGTATTCACTGACAAACGGAGTGGTCACTTCCCTGCGTCAAGATTGTGAGGGGGAGTTTGTCGAGGCAGGAGAAAAACTCATGACAATCAAGCATCCCCTCAAAAAAAGAGAGATCATCGAGGGCATACTCCAAAACGTCCTTTACCTCTTCAAGGCACCGGAAAGGGCCAAATATTTCTTCTCCCTGGATATCCAGGCCCGCTTGGAAAAACAGGGGGAAAAAGCTGTGTTTATCAAGCCTGGTGAAGAAATCATCACCATGTCGCTGATGAAAAGAGACACCCCCATTTATTATTCGGGTGAAGAAGGGATCATTCATTCAGTCTATTTCAGGCCAGGTGAAAGCGTGAATCAAGGTAGGCCGCTGGTAGGGGTATGTTCCAGGGAAAAACTGCCTCTAATCCAGAAGATTATTACGCATGTTAAGGCTGAATGGTCCTAAACCCCAGATTGTACTTGGTCCGATTTAAATGAATTTGCTGTCTCGCCATGTGTTCCGCGTAATATTTTCAGCGTAACACATGGCTCGTTGCATCTCCAGTCTACTCAATCTAGGTACAATCCGGGTTGAGTTCAATATTGATTCCAAATATCTCGTTTTCAAATAGAAAAGATGAATAGACTACACGAATGCCTGGATTTCTTACATCTTCGATCAACTTATCACAGGAAGAATCTCGGATGATTATTATGTGTAATGATTTTCCTTTCCGAACTGAAAAAGATGAGTAAGCGGCTTCATAGACAAAAAAACATTTTCGCTCACTTTACCCGGGGTGTTCCTGGTCTGATGATGGGGATTTGTGACAAGGCGGAATCGTCCAACAGGCCGGGAGGAATCTTTTGTATTTTTTGAATCTTCTGATAGCTCTGCTTGCGGGTTTTGCCCTATCATCATGCACTATGGTATCGAACGAAATGCTGCCCGGTATGGAATACCGTGAAAATCCTCTTGTGGGAATCATCGAGTATGATGATCATGCCAACCTCCAGGAGGATTGCACCAGACAAGTCAAAGAGACTTATTTATGGTTCTCGGGTTGTTCGCTGGTACCACAGAATCCACGGAAAAAATATGTAATCAGGGTAACGGCCGGAGATGATAAAAACATTAGACATGAACTAACACATTGTCACGGCCATGGTGATACTTTTTTACCTTCGATGGTCGATTATGATTTTTATAATACACCTAAGCGGTCGTAATGAACAATTCACCCAAAATCCTTCCCGACCTTATCCACCAAATAATAGAGGAGGAGGAAATCCCTCTCCGCAATAGAACTTTCACCCCTGATACAGTTGATCAAATATTGCGCTATGGTGCCATAGTCGGTAATACCATCGAACATCACGAAAAGCTTTACCGAGGCATGGACTGGGCCAGACAACTTATCCATAAAACTGAAGAAGCACGCCTATCCTTTCCGAGCGGAACTGTCATCCTGGCCGATGAAATGATACAGAGCAAAGGCCGTTTTAATAGACCCTGGTATGCCCCTAAGGGAGGACTCTGGCTGACACTTATAATGGTCAACACTCTGCTGCCGGAAAACAGCCTTCTTTTGCCCATAGCTGCCGGTGTCGCCTGTTGTGAAGTCCTGAGGGCTTACAGGATTAAAGCATCTATTAAATGGGTAAACGATGTCCTAGTAAATGACAAAAAGATATCAGGTGTCCTGACCGAAACCTTTAACAGTCGCCTGTCCAGGGAGGAATATGTCCTGGTAGGCATCGGCATCAATGTAAACAACAACGAATTTCCTGATGAACTTTCAGAACAGGCAATTTCGGTCCGTTCTTACCTCAACAGGGAATGCAGCCTGCCGGAACTGACAGCACGATTGCTGGCGAAGCTCCGCTGGAATATCGGCCTTCTTTATTACGGGGAGGCAAGGCACCTTGAAGTTAATGGCGGCATTGGCAGAAAAAATGAAGCTTTAACTGAAAACCTGGACCGGTATAGACATCCGCTTCTGGAAAGCTACAAAAACCTTACAGATATTTTTAACCGGCGGGTGCTCTTTGGTTTTAATGTCCAGGAAAATCCACAGTTTGAGGCCAAAGTTGTCGGACTGGAAAATTCCGGCGGTCTTCTCCTGGAACTGGATGATACCTCACGGTCAGTACAGCACAGCGGTGAAATAATTTACCTGGATTAATTACAACGAGCAAAATGGGGGTCTCAACGGCAACTTTGGATATCTGTTTTTTCCAGAAAATTCCAGGCTGAAATCTCACGCTGTAAAAGATAGTGGCCATATATTTTAAACAACAGCAGGGCTTCCCGGATTGATGCGTCAGAAAAACGCAGCCGTTCCAGTTTTCCCAGGGGCAGGTTCTGGGCCTGCCGGAGCAGCATTATGGTATTCAGGGAAAGAGGTGCTGTTTCACGCGATCCGACTACAGGGGAACATTTACCGCACAACAGGCCGTGGCGAGCAGGATGAAACTCATAGGGCATTCCTGGCTGCTCCGAGTTGCCGCATTTGCTGCATCTGTCAAGCTGCAGCCTGTACCCCAAAAGCGTATAAAGCTTTACCTGGAAAAATATCTGCACCATAAGGGGAGAAATCCCCCTGTCGATACTCTGCAAAGTCCAGAGCAAAAGAGAAAAAACATTTTGGTCAGCATCATAATCCCTTGACCAGTAATAGACAAGTTCACAGGCCAGGACTCCACCTACATATCGATCGTAATTCTGACGCAGACTCATAAAAGGGGCCAGCAGTTCGGCTTCATCAATACGAAAAAGTCCAGAACGGCTGCGGGTATCATAGAGGACCTGTAGCAGGGAAAAAATTTCAAGCTTATTGCTGAATCGTTTCTTGCTTTTTTTGGCCCCCTTTGCAATTCCAGCCAACTTTCCTTCCTGCTTACTGTAAAACGTGACAATTTTGTCCGATTCCCCAAGGTCATTCACCCTGAGAACAATGGCTGTCATATCTTTAGTAGTCATTGCTATGGAAGCTGCCTGGAATTTACCTTTTTATTCAGCTGAGAAAATCCATTGAAAAGCCGGGGAGATTTGAAACAACTTCAAACAGGTATTTTGGGAGAAAACCAAAGGGATTAAAGGACACCAGGTAATTTTTATAAACCCAGTAAATGAGGACACCTGAAACGATAATGATCAGTGGCAGCATTAATCGACGCAGGATTTCGGCCAATAAGCTTTCTTCCTGTCCCTCTATGGTTATTACGGTGTTGAAATTGGAAGTCTGCCCGGACTTCTTCAAACTCCGAGACTTTTGTTGATACCTTGCCTCTATCTCTTCTACGTCAACATCAAGATATTGGGCATATTTTTTATAAAATGCCTTAATATATACTTCAGCGGGAAGTTCATCCCTGTTTTCATTTTCGAGGGCCTGTAGAATTTTTGTTGAAATACATGTTGTTGCGGAAATCTCTTCAAGAGTTATATTACGTCCCATTCGTTTGTGACGTAATAAACTGCCGAGTGTCTCAGATGAACCAGACCGAGCATCATGGTCTGCTTTTTCCACCTGCTCATTTTTCTTCAGCATATGCTTTTCAGAGCTTATAGTAATGACCCTCAGGTGACATATTAAAGCAGGATCTTTATATATGAATCCTCACGGAGACTTTTAACCCAGTTCTTGTATTGTTCCTCCATCTCCTGGCGGTAAAGAATATCTCTGATTTCTTCCCTGACAGATTCATAGGGTGCTTTAACGACAATATCTCCATCACGCACTGAAAGCAGTTTAAAAAATTGAAAGGCCCTGCCGGTTTCAATGATTGCGCTTATTTCTCCGGGTTGCATTTTCAGGATTACATCCTTCATATCTTCGGACATTTCTTCTTTCGTGAAAAGACCGATATCTCCTCCATCTGCAGCAGACGGCAGGTTCGAATATGACTGAGCCAGCCCCTTGAAACTCTCACCGTCAAGAACTTTTTTCCGTATCTCTTCCGCTTTTTCTCTGGCCTCTTCTTTCGTGTCAAAACCTGCTTCTTCCAGAGTTACGGTATTTCTCCAGGTAAAGCCCATCTGCAGGATGTGATAGCCGCTTTCCCCTTTTTCCTGGGTATACTCTTTTTGATAGTACTCCTTGATATCGTCCTCAATAATGACTATCCGAGACCGGACCTCATAATTGATCAACTTTGACTGCAGGATCTGATCCCGAATGTTATCCCTGTATTCCTGCTCCGGAATATTCATTGACGCCAGTTCCCTTCTGAAGTCCTCTATTGTGGCATTATTGCGGGCCATTATCTGATCGACTGCAGTATCTATTTCTTCTTCCGTTACTGTAATGGAAAGATGTTCAGCCTGCTGCCTGACAATTGTTTTGTCTATCAGGCTGGACAGCACCTCCTCCCTGGCCTTTTCCAGAGCCCTGTCCATTTCCGCCTCAGGCGCTTTATCTTTAACGCGATCAAAAAATTCCCGGCCCGTCCTGTCAAGCTCAGAAAGGGTTATGACATCATTATTGACAACCGCCACAACCCGGTCAACAATATGTTCCCCGAAGGAATGCGCGGCCACGAGAAAGAACAAAAGAAAATAACACAGTATTAAAGGTAAACGGTTTAACATTTATAAAATCCAACTATTTTAAATTATCTATAAAATTAAAAAATTACCTGCCGGGTGTCATCCTGCCGGCAGAAATTATACATACTCCTTTTATTTTTAACGGACAA
>JAFDBU010000033.1 GCA_019313095.1 Deltaproteobacteria bacterium
ATGGACTATGGCCTTGATGTAGCAGAAGACAGACTTACCGACCGCTTATCGGCTGAAGTAAAGACGTATAAAGCGGCATAACCAATCGCTGCAGTCGATGGCCCTATATTGGGCGCAACTGAGCTCAAACGTTAACAGGAAAGTTTAATTGAATGAAAGAAATTCTTCGTTTGAAATGCCATATTTGTAAAATGAAATTTGCCATCGAGTTAAGCGAAGGAGGCATTTGTGACAGTTGCAATGAACCCTCCTGCAACAGGCATTTATCAGCACACAAAATAAAGGAAAAAATTTTATACATATGTTCGAATTGCTTAATGAAATCAACGAACATGTGAGCCGGTTATTTCTATCGTTAGGCAGCAAATGAAATTACAAGGAAACACCTGATTGGTCACTCAACCGGTCTGTCCGACCTTGAGTGAAACAATCGGAAAAAATTGCCGGTGCACAGCTGGACGCCCGACCGCCTAAAATAAGATCTAGCTGCGTAAATTGATGCGCGGTTCATTTATAAAATAGTCTCTCGGCAAAGGGCTGGAAGTAAGATCCTCGATAAAATCAGGACTCCAAAACTGAAGCGGTAAGCAGGATGAAGCTGTTCAGTCTGAATACCGTCTTCTCTCTTTCCGGCTGAAAACAGATATAGGCTGTTTCATCTTCGGCAGAGAGGCCGATCTCCTGCAAAAGACTTCCTGAAAACTGCATGAATACACCCTGCTTGAAAAACTCATCCCTGCTTTTGTAATCGTAAACCCCTGCCAGTTTCAGGGGCATGTTTTTCCATAGCTGCTTTTTATTGACGGCAATCGGCCCCTGCTCAAAATGATCGGGGAGAAAATGGTGCCCACAGCGCAGCCAGTCAAAAATAAGCAGCTCCCTGATCAACCCCCTGTCAGGCCGGTTCTGTGCAACTTCAAGCAAGAGCGAATTCAGCATTTCCTGAGTTTTGGCCAGGTCGAAAAAGTCCTTTTGTTGACAAAGCTTTAAAAGAGCATGAAAAAATGCAAAAATGTCTTCCCCGTTTTGGCGCAGATATTTCCAGAAACTCCTGAAAAAACGGTTATTGTAAAAAGCCTCAACACACTCACCAAACCAGTACAGATCATCAAGTTCGTGCTTATCAAGCCATCTGTTGGCCAGAATCTCATAGGGCGGGTTTTCACACACAACCAGGCCAAACCTTTCAATGTCCCTGCTGATTGGTGTATCCGGCAGAATTTTCAGCAAGCCCATCTGGATGTAATGCGGCCCGAGTGCAAACACCACCTTAAATGAGCGTTTAAAGGATTCCCTGGTTTCATGCGGCAAGCCAAGAATGAGGTCCAGGTGCAGATGAATGGTATTAAGTGCTACAAGTTTCGGAATGTTGTACTGAAGCTTTTCAAGGTCACAGTTTCTGTTGATGATTTCCAGGGTTTCAGGATTGGTGGACTGCACCCCGATCTCAAACTGGAACCGGCCCGGATCAACCTGTTCCAGGAAGTCAAACATCTCTTCAGTGAACCGGTCCGGCGCCATTTCGAAATGAAACAGGGTTTCCCCAGGCTGCTCTGCCAGAAACCGCCAGATTTCCAGGGCCCTTTCCGGCAGGTCATTAAAGGTCCGGTCCACAAACCGTATGACGTTGGGACTGTGACGCAGAATATCTTTAATCTCCTTCTGCACCTGTAAAACGGGAAGACGGTGAACCCCCTTTTCTGCGGCCGACAGGCAGTAGGTGCAACCAAACGGGCATCCGCGCGATGACTCGTAATAAATGTTTCTGTTCTTGAGAGGCCCGTTGAAATCTTCCTGCCGGTAAGGACTTCTAAATGATGCTGCCCTTGAACAGTCATACTCTCTCTGCAGCTTTCGCCCTTCGAGATCCCGGTAAAATGACACATCAACACCTTCAATCTCACCGGACACCATCGTGCAATGCCTGGAGACGCCAGGCGCCAGGTTTTTTACCAGGGATTTTGCCTGGGGACCGCCAATGATTATCGGCGTGTCCGGAAGGAGTTTTACCAGGTCGCTGATCAAACGTTGAATATATATACTGTTCCAGATATAGACTGAAAAAAAGAGAGCAGCCGCTTCACCTGAGGCTATCTGGCGTAACGTGGGGTAATATGGATCATTTATCGTACACTGTATAACCGCCGTTTGGCAGTCCGGCAGACTCTGCTCCAGTGCGGCCCTAACATAAAAAAGTGCCAGGCAGGAATGGATAAAACGTCCATTGAATGCGATCAGTTTGTAAAGCATAGATCTAGGTTTCGAGCTTCCTTGGTTTCAAGGTTTCAATGGTTAGAAAATTGGAGTCCTTAATTCTTAATTTTGAATTTTAAATTTGCAACTTCGTTAAGTCACTTTCCTTTTCCAACGAGCATGTTTAGTATATACGTCATTGCAAATACTTTTCTATGATTAATTCTATCTCAGGTATTGATATGACTGTAAAACATACAGAACTGTTTTGTTACGCAATTTTACTTGTACTTTTGTTAAGCCTGCTATTCTGCAAACCCTATCCTGCAAATGCCACTCATTTAGCTCCTCCCCAACATTATATCTCCATTGAATTTGACCTCAAGGCCGGCAGCCTGAAGGCAAATTCCCGCATTATTCTTCCAGCCGGTCTGGACCTTCATCTTGATCTCTCCTCCCTGAATGTATCCCAGGTCATAATCAACGGTCAACCTGCAAAACCTGATCAGACTCACGATTCCCTGGACATTTCATCATCCGGCAAGGAGCAGGAAATCCTGATAAGCTACAGCAGGGAGATCCGATCCGATTCTTCTCCCTATAACCTGATAGACGAGACCGGAATAACCCTTATCGACAGCTGGTATCCGGTTGCTGATCAAGAAATGCTCTTCAAGTTGACGGCCCACATACCGGAAACATTCGAGGCAATTTCAGAAGCTGATGAAATCATTACTTTTGAGATCAACAGCAAAAAACAGATAACATTCCGCTTTCAGCACCCTCTTTTCAATATACATTTTATTGCCGGCCCCTATGTAGTTACTAAAGAAATTTTTGCCGATAACAAAAATCTGGTTGCCTATTTTTTCCAAGAAGATCAAGCCTTGGCCGCGGGTTACATTGCAAAGGCCCAAAAGTACCTGGCCCGGTATGAGGAAATGCTGGGTCCCTACCCCTATAGCCGCTTTGCCATTGTGGAGAACAGGCTTCCTACAGGTTTTGCCATGCCCACCTTCACCCTGCTCGGCCAATCGGTGGTCCGGCTGCCATTTATAGTTGATACCTCCCTGGGGCATGAAGTCCTGCATTCCTGGTTCGGCAACGGTGTCCGCATGTCTCCCCGGGAAGGCAACTGGGTTGAAGGCCTGACAACATACCTGGCTGACCAGTCATTTGCCGCTGACAAGGGAGAAGGTCCCAAGTACAGAAAAGAGCAGCTTGTCAAGTATCAGAGTTACGTAAGACCTGATATGGATCTGGTCCTGCGCAATTTCAACAATGTCGGCCATGGCAATATAACAGGGCAGCCTGTCCGTGCCGTGGGCTACAATAAATCCTCCATGTTTTTTCATATGCTGCGCAAAAAGCTTGGCCCGGAAGTATTCTCGGAATCCCTGCGGGATTTTTACAAACGCGCCAAGTTCAACAGTGCCGGCTGGTCTGATATCAGAACCAGTTTTGAAAGTATTTCAGGTCTTGACCTTAAGGGTTTCTTCAGCCAGTGGCTTGACAGAAATGATGTCCCCCTGCTCTCCATACAGCAGCCGGAAATAAGTAACAAGGACGGTTTTCCTGTGGTGCATTTCAGCATTGTCCAGAAAAATGATTCACCCTATGTCCTTGATGTACCGGTTGTAATAAAAACCGCAGTTGAAGAAATACATAAAACCCTCTCCATAGCAGAGTCTCGCACGACCTTTGACATTCCAATGACAGCAGTACCTGAAACCCTGACTGTCGATCCACAATATGATCTCATGCGTAAGCTGGCCGCAACCGAACTGCCGCCAACCTGGTCCCGTTTTATGGGGGCAGAGAACAAACTGGCGATATTGCCTACCGAGGATTACCGGACTTTATTCAATTCATTTTTGGAGCAGATCGCCGAAGCTGATGTAAAAATCCTGCTGCAGGATGAGGTCACCGATAAAGATCTCGCCGGTAATTCTCTAGTTTTCCTTGGGACCTCTAGGATGAGCCGGGCTTTATTTGCCCGGCCTGATCATTCTGCCGAGGGTTTTACCCTGGATGTCAGGAGGAATCCCCTGAACACGGATCAGATTGCCGTGCTTGTTTCTGCTGCCTCCCCTGAACAGGTGGAATTTGCCGCCCCCAAACTGCGGCATTACGGTAAATACAGCTATCTCTCTTTTATGGACGGCCATATCCAGGAGAAAAATATTACGGAGACTGATCACGGCCTTACAGTTGAGCTTTTCAAGCTGCCTGCCGGCACTGAAACAAGGAGCCAAAAGACCTTTGCTGATATCCTTACCCAATTGCTGGACTTCAGGGTTATATATGTCGGGGAGGGCCATACAAACTATGAAGACCACCAGCTGCAGTTGGAGATCATTCGGGCTCTCTATGATGCTGACCGAGCCCTGGCCATTGGCATGGAAATGTTCACCAGACAGACCCAATCGGTTATAGACCAGTATATGGCCGGTGAGCTGGATGAAAAAACCTTTCTCAAGGAGTCACATTATTTCAAGACCTGGCGCTTTGACTACCGCCTGTATCGAGATATCATCAATTTTGCCAAACACAATCATATCCCGGTCATCGCCTTAAACCTGGAAAAGGATATTACCAGCCAGGTTTTCAAAGGTGGAGGCCCCAACAGCCTGGATGATGAAGATGCCGGCCTCCTGCCTGTTGACAGAAAGCTTGATGAGCCGGGATACCGGGAGAGAATCAGTACTGCCTTTATGATGCATGCAGGCTCGGGGCAGAATGGTGAGTTTAGTAGTTTCTTGCAGGCCCAGGCATTGTGGGATGAAACCATGGCTGAAACCATTGCGGAGTATCTGGAAAACAACCCAGATGATCGCATGGTGGTCATTGCCGGACAGGGCCACGTTGACAGGAACAATGCCATCCCGCCACGGGTAGGCCGCCGCCTGCCGGTGGATCAGACTGTAGTGCTCAACAGTCACGGTTCGGCGACGGAATTCGAAACCGCCGACTTTATTTTCTTTTCAGCTCCGGCCAGTCTTTCGCCCTTTCCTCTCCTGGGCGTCATGTTAGACGACACTGAAGATGAGGAGGGTGTCCAGGTCAAGGAGCTTAATCCCAAGGGACGTGCCCAGGAGGCCGGCATTAAAGAAAAGGACATTATCCTTGCCATCGATGGCGAACCGGTCAATGACATGGAAGATCTCAAAATTGAAATGCTTTACAAGGAAAAAAGCGAAGCGTTACTGGTCCGGGTCAGACGCAAAAGGTTTCCATTCGGCCACAAGGAATTGGATATTGAAGTTCCGCTGCAAAACAGCTCACAAGTTCAACACATGTAAAAAATCAGGCTGCCCCGTCTATTGCCTCTGCCAGCCGCACTGCTTGGACCGTCTTTTCCACATCATGAACCCGCAGGATTGACGCCCCTTTTGAAACACAAAGTGCCGAAATCGCAGCAGTTGGCACATCCCGCGCATCCACTCCTGAACCCAACAGTTTGCCTATAAATGATTTACGGGAATGGCCTACGAGCACCGGACAGCCCAACTCGGTGAATTCCTGCAGCCGTTTAAGAATGGTGAGATTATGCTCGACCGTCTTGCCGAACCCGATGCCGGGATCAACAATGAACCGCTGTCTGGCAACGCCATTTTGTTCCGCCCATGCCAGTCTGTCCCTGAAAAAATCCTTGATCTCAGACACTACATCATCATAGTGGGGTGCAACCTGCATGTCAGAAGGTGTGCCCTGCATGTGCATGATTATCACCGGCACCTCAGTTGCTCTGACCAGTGCAATCATCTCCTGGTCAAAACGCAGTGCACTGATATCGTTGATGATATCTGCTCCTTCCGCCAGTGCCTCGCGAGCCACTTCAGACTTTGTTGTATCAATGGAAATGGGGATTTCAGAACGGAGACGGATCAAACTGATTGCAGGCAGAACCCTGGAAAGTTCCTCGGCAGCCGTCACAGGCACGGCAAAGGGGCGGCTTGATTCGCCGCCAACGTCAATAATATCAGCCCCGGCCTCCAGCATTGTCTCAACCTGGTTGGCAATGGAGCTTTCATCAACAAAATGGCCCCCGTCTGAAAAGGAATCCGGGGTAACATTCAGAATTCCCATGACCAGAACTTTGGCGCCAGATACAAGGTGCATGGTTATAATTTTATGTTTGGAATGATAGCTTCCGGCCCTGGTCCCTATTGATCAGAACCAACCCTTTCAGCTGCTTAAGCTGCTTCTGGGTCAGGTCCGGCCTGCTGCTCTTCAGCAGGCTGGCTTTCCTTGTCTTCCTTAGCCTCGGATTTGGCTGCATCAAGGAGTTTCTGTATATCCTCCAGCACAATGGTCTCTCTTTCGAGCAGGGCGTTAGCCATGTCGTGCAGGACCTGAATATTCTCGGACAGCAGTTTTCTCGCTGTAACATTAGCTGACTCGACCAGGTCTTTTACCTCCTTATCAATGCGGATGGCTGTGTCTTCACTGTAGTCGCGGTGCTGGGCAATCTCCCGGCCGAGGAATATCTGCTCCTCTTTCTTGCCGTAGGTCAAAGGTCCCATGTCGCTCATGCCCCATTCGCAAACCATCTTGCGTGCCAGTGTGGTAGCCTGCTCGATATCATTACCGGCTCCAGTCGTTATATCATCAAAGACAATACTTTCAGCAGCGCGTCCACCCAGAAGAATACAGATTCTGTTAATCAGGTATCCTTTGGAATGGGTATACTTTTCCTCGATGGGAAGCTGCTGAGTAAGGCCAAGTGCCCGTCCCCGGGGGATGATGGTAACCTTATGGATGGGATCGGTACCCGGCAGCAGGATGGCAACCAAAGCATGCCCAGCTTCATGGTAGGCGGTAATTTTTTTCTCCTTCGGGGTGATGATCATGCTCCGGCGCTCGGCACCCATCATGACCTTGTCTTTGGCAAGTTCAAGATGCTGCATGGTGACCTTGTCATCACCGCTGCGGGCTGCCAGCAGTGCTGCCTCGTTCACCATATTCTCAAGATCGGCACCAGTAAAACCGGGGGTGCCACGGGCAATAACGGCCCAGTCAATATTATCGGCCACAGCAGTTTTACGGCCATATACCTCAAGAATTTTTTCCCTTCCCTTGACATCGGGTACGGGCACAACTACCTGTCTGTCAAAACGGCCGGGGCGCAGCAGGGCCGGATCAAGAACATCAGGCCGGTTGGTTGCTGCCACGATGATAACACCCTCGCTCGACTCAAAACCGTCCATTTCAACCAACAGCTTATTCAGGGTCTGCTCACGTTCATCATGACCGCCGCCGAGACCTGCGCCACGATGCCGACCGACAGCATCAATCTCATCAATAAAAATTATGCAGGGCGCGTTTTTCTTGCCCTGGACAAAAAGGTCCCTGACACGTGAAGCACCGACACCCACAAACATTTCGACAAAATCAGAGCCGCTGATGGTAAAAAAAGGCACCTCTGCCTCGCCGGCAATGGCTTTGGCCAGAAGTGTCTTGCCTGTACCAGGTGCGCCGGCCAGAAGCACTCCCTTGGGGATCCTGCCTCCCAGACGTGTGAATTTCTTGGGATCTTTAAGAAAATCAATAATCTCAGAAAGCTCTTCCTTGGCTTCTTCAATGCCGGCAACATCTTTGAAGGTTACTTTCGTCTCACCTTTTTCCATGAGCCGGGCCCGCGTTTTGCCAAAAGAGAGAGCCCCCCGACCGCCCATCTGCATTTGGCGCATGAAGAAAATCCAGACTCCAATTAGCAGAAGCATGGGAAACCAGGAAACCAGTATAGTTACATACCAGGGGGTATCCTCCTTCTGTTTCACAGATATATCGACGCTGTGTTCGCGCAGCATGGGGATGAGTTGGGAGTCATCCGGAGTTATGGTCCGGAAATCGTTGCCGCCTCTCAGAGTGCCGGTGATCTGATCGCCTTCGATGGAGACCTTGTTAATGGCCCCGGACTCCACGCTATTGATAAAATCGCTGTAGGATATATCGACATGCTGAAGCTGCGGTTTGTTGAACAGGTTGAATAAAAGTATCATCGTCAAGCCGATCACTAGCCACATGCTCAGGTTTTTATAAAATGTGTTCAAAATTACCCCCCACTAAAAGTCAGTGTGTCATCCGGTTTTATTACCGGATTTTTTATTTTAACTATTTTATTTCACTAGGTATAAAATCTAATAACCAAGCTATATCATTTTACATTCTAAGATAAGTTCAGACACTGTAAAAGTCCAGACTATTTTACCATATCCTGTCTGCCTAGAAATATTCCTGGATAGCCTTAACCTGTATTTCTTTTTCCCTGACAGTTTCCAGTGCCCGCACCATGGACAGGGCCCCACTGGTTGTGGTTGTATAGGGCAAATGATAATCCAAAGCACTCCGGCGGATTGAATAGGAATCCTCAGTGGTTCTTGATCCCATAGAGGTATTGATTATCCACTGGATCTGATTGTCCTGTATTTTATCCAGCAGGTGTGGCCGTCCCTGGGATATTTTGTTTACCATGGCACATTCCACGTTGTTTTCGGTCAGATATGCTGCTGTACCGCTGGTTGCCAGGATAGAAAACCCAAGATTCAAAAGACGCCGCGCCATCGGCAAAACAGCCGGTTTATCGGCATCACGCACGCTGATGAGCACATTTCCCTTAGCCGGCAGTTTCTGGCCGGCTGCCAGCTGTGACTTGGCAAAGGCAATTCCCACCGAACTGTCAAGCCCCATGACTTCCCCGGTTGATTTCATTTCAGGCCCCAGCAGGGTGTCTACATTTGCAAAACGGTCAAAGGGAAATACCGCCTCTTTAACAGCCCAGTGTCTTACCTCGACCTCTTTCATTAAACCGAGATCGGACAATTTCTGGCCCATCATCACCTTGGTTGCCAGCTTTGCCAGGGGCACACCGGTTGCCTTGCTGACAAAAGGTACGGTACGGGAGGCTCTGGGATTAACTTCCAGAACATAAAGCTCGTTATCCTTGACAGCAAACTGGACATTCATCAGGCCGACGACATTCAACTCGAGAGCCATGGCCTTAGAGGCTTGCTTTATCTGCTCCAGCATTTCCGGCCCCAGGGAATGGGGCGGCAGAACGCAGGCTGAATCCCCCGAATGGATACCTGCCTCCTCTATATGTTCCATTATGCCGCCGATGATAGTAATCTCACCATCGGAGATGGCATCAACATCGACTTCAACTGCATCTTTCAAAAACTTATCAATCAGGACTGGATGTTCCGATGATACTATTATGGCGGAAGCCATGAATTCCCTGATGCCTTTTTCATTGTAGACGATACGCATGGCCCGGCCGCCGAGGACGTAAGAAGGTCTCACCACCACCGGATAGCCGATACGTTCGGCAATGGCAAGGGCCTCCTCCATGGTGCGCGCAGTATCGTTGGCCGGTTGCTTCAAGTTTAATTTATGCAGAAACTGCTGAAAACGTTTGCGGTCCTCCGCCCTGTCAATTGAATCCGGTGACGTACCGACGATGGGCACATTTGCCTGGGCCAGGGGGACTGCCAGGTTCAAAGGTGTCTGGCCGCCGAACTGAACGATAACCCCCTCGGGCTTTTCCCGCTCAATGATATTAAGCACATCTTCCCTGGTCAGAGGTTCAAAATAGAGCTTATCCGAAGTATCATAGTCGGTACTTACTGTTTCCGGGTTGGAGTTGACCATAATGGACTCTATCCCCATCTCTTTGAGCGCGAAAGCAGCGTGTACACAGCAGTAGTCAAACTCGATTCCCTGACCGATGCGGTTGGGCCCGCCTCCGAGGATCATAACCTTTTTTATGTCACTTACCCTTGACTCGTCTTCGGTCTCAAAGGTCGAGTAATAATAAGGGGTATAGGCTTCAAATTCTGCAGCGCAGGTATCAACCAGCTTATAAACAGGGAGCAGGCCTAATTGAAGCCGCAACTCCCGGATATCCTGTTCCGAGGTGCCGGCGAGATGGCCGATCTGGAAGTCCGAGAAGCCCTGCTGCTTGATCTTGAGGAGAAAATCGGGGGTCAAACCATGGAATCCCCCTGCTGCGATCAATGCTTCCGTCTCAACCAACTGCTTGAGGTTGTTCAGGAACCAAGGATCAATATAGGTTAGACGATAGAGATCCTCAACATTCCAGTTGCGCCGCAGTGCTTCATAGAGACAGAAAATTCTCTGCGAATTGGGCGTCACCAGCTTTTTCTCGAGTTCAACATCTTCCATGGCCTCAAGCGAATCCTTGCCGTCATTGCCAAAACCCATACGGCCGATCTCAAGGGAACGCAGTCCTTTCTGAAAGGCCTCTTTAAAGGTCCTGCCGATAGCCATGGTCTCCCCGACTGATTTCATGGCAGTCGTCAGAACATCCTCAGTTTCAGAAAATTTCTCAAAAGTCCAGCGCGGTATTTTCACTACGCAGTAATCAATGGTCGGCTCAAAGGAGGCGTACGTCTCCCTGGTAATATCATTGGGTATTTCATCCAGGGTATAGCCGATGGCAAGCTTGGCAGCAATCTTGGCAATAGGAAAGCCTGTGGCTTTGGAAGCAAGGGCGGAACTCCTTGAGACCCTCGGATTCATTTCAATTACCATAAGCTCCCCGTCAACTGGATTGACGGCAAACTGCACATTGGAGCCCCTGGTCTCAACCCCGATTTCCCGCATGATGGCAATGGAGTCATTACGCATGAGCTGGTATTCCCGGTCGGTCAGGGTCTGGGCCGGCGCCACCGTAACTGAATCGCCGGTATGTACCCCCATGGCATCCATATTCTCGATGGGGCAGACGATCACCACATTGTCATTCCTGTCCCGCATTACCTCAAGCTCGTATTCCTTCCAGCCGAGAAGGCTGCGCTCAAGCATTATTTCGTTATTGAGACTGAGGTCGATCCCTGCGGTTGAAAGGGCCTGGAGTTCCTGCATGTTATACGCCACACCGCCGCCGGTGCCGCCCAGGGTAAAACTGGGCCGGACAATAATAGGAAAGCCGATATCTTCGGCCGCGGCAAGGGCATCCGCAACCGTGTGGACAATGGCGCTTTCCGGCACCTTCAAACCTATTTTCTTCATGGCGGCCCGGAATTCCTCGCGCCCTTCAGCCTTGCGGATTACCTTGATATCAGCAGCCAGCATCTCGACCCCGTACCTGTCCAGGACGCCCATTTCCGCCACCCTGATGGCTGTATTCAATCCCGTCTGCCCCCCCAGGGTCGGCAACAAGGCATCGGGCCGTTCCTTTTCGATAACCTTGGCCACCATTTCGGGGGTAATCGGTTCAATATAGGTCTTGTCAGCCAATTCCGGGTCTGTCATGATGGTGGCAGGATTGGAATTGATTAGGACGACCTCATAGCCTTCCTCTTTCAAGGCTTTGACCGCCTGTGTCCCAGAATAGTCAAATTCACAGGCCTGGCTGATAATTATCGGGCCGGAGCCGATGATAAGGATCTTCTTTATGTCTGTTCGTTTTGGCATCGGTTTGCTAAAAGATATATTTTATATGGTTCTAAAAATCGTCAGGTGGCGTGAATTCCACTACAGATTGAACAATTTCCGATTCTACTTCATCATTTCAATAAAACGGTCAAACAGGTAAAGCGAATCATGCGGGCCCGGAGCATTTTCCGGATGATACTGCACTGAAAAGGCCGGGAATTTTTTATGCTTCATGCCTTCAAGGCTGCCATCATTCAGATTGACATGGGTCAGCTCCACTTCCTCGGGATCAAGGCTTTCCAAGTCCACACAGAAGCCATGATTCTGTGAAGTTATTTCAATACGGCCTGTTTCCAGGTCTTTCACCGGCTGGTTCGAACCCCGGTGGCCGAATTTTAATTTATATGTGGTGCCGCCATAGGCAAGGCCAAGAAGCTGATGACCGAGACAGATCCCGAAGATGGGTTTTTGACCCAACAATTCCCGGATCGTTTCCACAACGCCGGGTATCCCTGCAGGATCACCCGGGCCGTTCGTCAGAAAAATGCCGTCCGGTTTTAGGTTCAGAATCGCCTCCGCATCCGTATCAGCAGGCATCACCTGCACGGCACAGCCTCTCTCCGCCAGGAGCCTTAGCTGGTTATATTTCAGGCCATAATCTATCGCAACAATCTTATGTTTACCGGCGGCTGCTGTTGAATAATTCCCGCCATTGCGGGGACCGGCCTCCGACCAGCCATATGGCTGCCCGCAGGTAACTTCGCGTACTAGGTCCCGGCCCACCAGTCCCTCCGATTCCCGGGCCATTTTGACCAGCCGTCCAGGATCGAGCGTCTGAGTTGACACTACCCCCTTCTTGGCCCCGGCCTGGCGGATATGCCTGGTCAAGGCCCGCGTGTCGATATTTTCAACTCCCAGAATCCCATATTCCTGCAGAAAAGCCGCCAGTGTTTTCATGGAACGGAAATTACTGGGCATGGCATTGTATTCCTTTACCAGGAAGGCTTCGGGCTGGATACCGGCGGACTCCATATCTACCGGGTTGATACCGTAATTCCCGATGAGAGGGTAGGTCATAGTGACAATCTGGCCCTTATAGGAAGGGTCTGTCAGTATCTCCTGATACCCTGTCATTCCGGTATTGAAGACAATTTCACCGAATGCCTCTCCGGGCCCAGTGAAAGACTCGCCTTCAAATATTTTCCCATCCTCTAGAGCGACAAGCGCTTTCATACTCATTCCTTCCTGTATCTGTTCTTAACAGTGTTCTTTTAAATAGTGTCAGTCGTAAAATTTTGTCTGCGAAGCAAAGGCCGTGCTCTTTAATGACTAAGAACCTCTTTGACAAGCAGAGCCTGCTTTCTGGCCGCCCCCTGCTGTGTGATGGCAATATTCCTGGCCCGCCTGCCTGCTGCCTCATACTCCTCTGGGTGATCCATAAAGTAGAGAATTGACTCCGTTAAAACCCCCGGGCTGCTTACCTGAAAACCTGCACCGGCTGACTCAAGGAGGTCTACGGCATCACTGAAGTCCTTCATGTTTGGACCATAGAAGACCGGTTTGCCAAAAATTGCTGCTTCCATAACGTTGTGGCCGCCACGTTCAACAAGGCTGCCACCGCA
>JAFDBU010000034.1 GCA_019313095.1 Deltaproteobacteria bacterium
TCCTTTCATGTCTGCATGCTGCGCGTGAAAATGCGCGGTCAGTGAGGGAAATAATCTCCATTGAAATGTGGGAACAGCTCAATCGATTTTATATCGAACTTAAAGAAGCAGAAAATTCAGGCTTTGCAACCAATGATCCTCATAAATTCTTTTTAATGATAAAGATGCGTGGGCATATGTTCTCAGGGCTTTTGTATTCAACGATGAGCCATGTTGAGGCATGGCACTTTGCCCGCATGGGTTTAATGATTGAGAGAGCTGACAAGGTCTCCCGCATCCTTGATGTTAAGTATTACATGTTGCTGCCTACAGCAGATTATGTCGGCAGTCCCTATGACAACATCCAATGGGCTGCTGTGCTTAAATCAGCAAGTGCCCACGATATGTACCGTAAAAGATTCCATCGAATAACACCTACCAATGTGGCGGATTTTCTTATCTTTGATGCCGAATTTCCTCGTTCGATAAGGTATTGCATTGGCAACGCCTTTCAATCGTTGCACAAAATAACAGGTTCTCCCTATGGCGCTGCCCAGAATAATGCCGAGAAATATTTAGGGCGCCTTACAGCGGATCTGAATTATTCAGATATTAAGGATGTAATGAAAGTTGGAATGCACGAGTATCTTGATTCTTTTCAGGTTCGGTTGAATGAGGCAGGACGGGAGATAAGCTCTACTTTTTTCAAAGTGCTGCCATCTGATGAAGCTGTTGCATCCCAACAATAATTACCGGGTAACTTTTATTCTTGCATTAATTAACGAAATAACTTTAGACAGGCTTGGACTTTAGATAATTTCTTAATACAATATTGGAGAGTGATAAATGACCTTTTGCCTCGGTATGAGAACCCGTGAAGGGCTTGTAGGTATTGCTGACACACTCATTACTTCCGGTAACGAGCTGACCCTCGGCAAAAAACTTACCAGCATCAACCATGGTGACGGCTGTCTCTTTCTGTTAACCTCCGGTCTCAGGTCTGTACGTGATAAAACCATAACCTATTTTGAAGAACATCTGCGGGAAATTGACAAGCCATATAACCGCATGTTCAAAGTTGTGAATGCTTTTGCCAAAAAAATAAGACAGGTGGCAAAGGAGGATAAAGCCTTTCTCAAGGAAAGTGGCCTGCATTTTAATATCCATTGCCTGATCGGTGGACAGATGTCAGATGACAAAGAACATGCTCTTTATCTGATTTATCCCGAGGGCAACTGGGTCGAGATCGCAGAGGAAACCCCTTACCAAATTATTGGTGCCCCAGGGTATGGGAAACCGGTTCTGGACAGAACATTTACCAACAATGATTCACTGGAATTTGCTGTTAAAGTGGGTTGCCTTGCCTTTGATTCGACTCGGATAAGTGCTGCAGATGTGGATTTTCCTGTAGATCTGGTACTTTACCGCAGGAATACCTTCAAAATGATTGAACACCGTTATGAACAAGAGGAACTCAGTGACATTTCCATCTGGTGGGATAATGCTTTGCGCCAGGCTATAAAAGACCTTCCTAATGAATGGATGGAGCGGGTTTTGGCAAATTTGAATCCGGGCAAATAAGGTTTTGGCATGATCTTCCGTATCAGTCACAAGACTAATTATAGTTATTCTGCTCCCGTTTTTCTGGAACCACATATAATTCACCTCACACCTCGAAATGATGGGTGCCAGAAAATTAGCAATTTCTTTTTCGCGGTGGAGCCTCAACCTGCTGGTATGCATCATTATTTAGATGCTGAGGGGAATAACACTGTATGCATCTGGTTTGAGGAGAAAACAGCCGGGCTTTCTATTTCAACCTCATTTGAAGCGCAGACTTTCTGCATGAATCCATTTGGTTATTTTGTAATCGACAATGATTTTCTTAAATTACCGGCTATATACGAAAAAAACGATCAAGCAGCATTAAAGCCCTTCCTTTCTTCTATTGATATCGATAGTGAAGTTACAGACTTCGGTAAGTCGATCTTTGAAAACTCAAATGGAGTCACTCTTGAATTTTTGTCCCGTTTATGCATGGCTATTTACGAAAATTTCAAGGTGGAAACCAGAGAGTGCGGTCCTCCCTTTTCTCCAGTTGTTACCTTTCAAAACAAAAGAGGGGCCTGTCGGGATCTTGTCATACTGTTTATGGCAGTATGCCGAAATTTTGGTCTTGCGACCCGGTTCGTGAGCGGCTATCAGGAGGGAGATCCAGATATGGATCAACGTCACCTGCATGCATGGGCTGAGGTATATATCCCCGGAGGTGGCTGGCGAGGATATGATCCAAGTCATGGTCTGGTAGTAGCGGATCGCCATATAGCCCTGGCCGCCAGTCACGACCCAGCAGGAACTGCTCCTGTGAAAGGAAATTTTCGCGGTACGGGAGTTTCAGCAACGACAAATTACCTCATTTCACTGTCTGCTGTTTCTGACAAACAAAAATAAAGATTTATAATGCCTGCTGATATGTCTTACAGTGTCAAGCCGTTATCGTTATGGTTTAGTCCGCAGACTATCGTTACGTATTTCATACATTAAAGATTTTACTGTGTCAGAAACCACAGAACTCACCAGTTCTTTTGATGTATAGGTAAAATTCCTGGACTCACTGTTCGCTGTATAGATTTTCGTAATTGTCATATCTGTTTTTTCGCTTGATACCGGTAAATCAAGTTGGATTTCTCCTTTAATATTCCAGTAAAGCGCTATTGTATCAGTCCAAACCCAAAATTTTATTAAGTTTCCGGTTATTGTTATTTCGGAGGCTTCCTCAGACAGATTATTGCCGGAGGCAAGTAACTCATTCTGGACAGCTTCTCTCACATAGGCTGAGGTATCTCTATTGCTATATATATCACCCATGGAAACATTGAAGGCTGCTTTCCTTTCACCTATCCGATTCTTTTCAGGTCTCTTATCCTGAAAAGGTGTTAGGTATATATTTCTTGCA
>JAFDBU010000035.1 GCA_019313095.1 Deltaproteobacteria bacterium
AATAAATGATACGCATCAGTTTTTCTTGACCTCTTATACCTGTAACATTAATTAATAATTGTTATTAGTTTTTTAGCACGCAATAAATAATCAACTATTAAAAACTTAAAATATGTCGCGAGGTAAAAAATGGAAACATATTACCACCCAAAAGATTTACCAAAATTTTCTGAAATACGTGAAGGGTCGCCTGAACTTGCTGAAAAGTTTTTTGCTTATTATGCTGCAGTTTTTGCTGAAGGCGAACTGACCCAAAGGGAAAAATCTCTCATTGCCCTGGCGGTTGCCCATGCCATACAATGTCCGTATTGCATTGATGCCTACACCCAGGATTGCCTGGAAAAAGGCTCAAACGTCAATGAGATGACCGAAGCAATTCATGTTGCCACAGCGATCAGAGGAGGAGCCTCCCTCGTCCATGGTATTCAGATGCGTAACGTTGCGGGAAAAATATCTCTGTAACCCACAAAAAAATATTCCACATGCAACCTGCCAAAAATATGAATCGCAGCATCTATCAGGTCGAAAATTTGCAGCCGTTCCAGAGTTATTTGACTCAGCAGGGTTTATGCCTTACCAGGGGAGAATGCACCACACTGCAGGTCAATGTGGGACTGCTCTGCAACCAAAGCTGCAGACACTGCCATCTTGATGCCGGACCCGCTCGTAATGAGGTAATGACTGAAAAAACCGTTATGGATGTCATAGATCTGGCCGCAAGATTCAAGTTTGCTATCATTGACATCACCGGCGGAGCACCTGAAATGAATCCGCATATCGAAACACTGGTCAGAAGGCTTGCGCCTCTGACACAGACCCTGATCCTGAGGTCAAATTTGACTGCCATTGCAGCAAAAAATAAGGAAAGTCTTCTTGAACTCCTTATTGGTAACAGGGTCACGATTGTAGCCTCCCTGCCTTCCTTAAATGAAGTACAAACCGAATCACAGCGAGGTATAAATTCTTTTGACGCCTCGATAAACACCCTCAAAAAACTAAACCGGTTTGGATATGGTTTACCGGATACGGATCTGAAACTGAATCTGGTGAGCAATCCTACCGGTGCGTTTCTGCCTGCTGCACAGGATCAAGTTGAAAAACGTTTTCGCCGGATGCTGGCCGAAAAATGGGGTGTATCATTTAACAAACTATACACCTTTGCCAATGTCCCCCTCGGCAGATTTCTATTCTGGCTTCAGGATTCAGGAAATCTGGAAAACTACATTCTCAAACTGGCATCGAATTTCAATCAATGTACGCTGGAAGGCTTAATGTGCCGTTCGCTTATCTCCGTATCATGGGACGGTTACCTTTTTGACTGTGACTTTAACCAGTCGCTGCAATTATATATGGACAGCGAGAAAAAGCATATTTCTGAATTGTATGATCTTCCAAGTCCGGGGAAAACTATTGCAGTGTCTGACCACTGTTATACCTGTACAGCCGGTTCTGGGTTTACCTGAGGCGGATCAATCAGTGCTTGAGTTTCAGGCCGACTCCAATAATAATGATCCCGGTGCCCACTCAGCCAAACCAGGCACAATCTGACAAACTAAAAGTCCAGGACAGGAATGGTTAGACAGTTTGCAAATATCCTACAAGCCAGCAACGCCGCAGCTGAATACATCCTGGAGAGCGCAGGACATGCAGTAATGACGAAAGGTTTCTTTACTGTCGTCCTGGCCGGGGGCTCAACTCCCCGGTTAACCTATAAGATATTAAGCGAACCTGCAAATGCCGCTCAGATGCCGTGGCAGCAGACTCATTTCTTCTGGGGAGATGAACGCTGGGTGGCTGAGACGCATCCTGACAGCAACTATGCCATGGCTCACAGAATTCTGCTTTCAAAGATCCATGTTCCGCCGCAAAATATTCACCGGATAACTACCGGGCATACCTCGCCTGAGATCGCTGCTGAGGTGTATGAAAAACATCTGCGCGATTTTTTCTTCTCGCGGCCTATGGCAGGAATGGAAGACTCTGCAACCGGATTAATTCTACCATGCTTTGATCTGGTACTGTTGGGCATGGGGTCGGATGGGCACACGGCTTCTCTGTTTTCAGGAACAGGTCAGTTGGAGGAACATAAAAAATGGGTCACCTCGGTGAGGGAAGGAACAGGAACACCTCCTGTACCCCGCATCACACTTACCCTGCCTGTTTTCAACCATGCAAAGAACATTCTTTTTCTTATCTCGGGAAACGAGAAAAGGAAAATACTCGATACCATTATTAACAGGCCTGCAGAGGCAGCAGAACGCTATCCGGCCGCTCGTATAAAGCCGGCCGGCAAACTAATCTGGCTGGCCGCTTAAAATCCTAAAAACAGACTAGAGACTTTTTATAGCTTCGCTCACGAGCTGGCCATTTGGCGCCAGGGCGTTAGGGTTGATTTTAATCAGTTCTTCCCAGACTTTTACGGCTCCGTCCCGGTCATTCAAGTCATAGCGCAGAACAATCCCCTTATTGAACCTTGACTGCTGATGATTCGGATTAACAGCTATGGCCTTATCAAAGACCTCAAGAGCCTTTTCCGGTTGGCCGTTGCGGCGGTACATGACCCCCAGGTCAGTTAGAACATTAGGATCATCCGGTCTGAGTTCAAGGGATTTTTCATAGGCTCGAATCGCCTTGGGGGGCTGGTTGGTGTCAAAGTAAACGTGGCCCAACTGTGTCCAGGCATCAACATTTGTCGGGTTGGCAGCTACTTCCTGCTCCAGTGACATGATGCTTCTGGCCTGTTCACTTGTCATTCCCGATTGCTGTTGAGACTGCGGCGGCGGTGCAGATGTTGTCTGCACTCTTTCAGCGGTACCGGATTGTAAGGCACTGTAAAAAACTCCAACCAGAAACCCAATAACCAGGGCAATAAGAGCAACAATAAACATGGTTTCTTTTTTTACAAAATTACCTTCCGGTCTCA
>JAFDBU010000036.1 GCA_019313095.1 Deltaproteobacteria bacterium
CAGGCGTGAACCGCGCCGTCTGCAAGAAGTGTTATGAAATTAAAGGCTGCACCGCAGCCGTGACCTGTGCAGCCTCCAAACAGAGGGTGCCCCTGTTCATGGTAAAGTATATTAAGCAGGTTATCTTTAATGCCGAGACAGGGATTTGAACCGACTGCTTTGATATACGTTTTAAGAAATCCGGGATACTTACTTATATCAACAGCAGTAAGGTTTGCACCTTCCCCAACCAGGGAAAGTCTGTTGAAAGTAAACAGGTCGGTCTTATGGTTCAGTATTTCCACAAGAGGCAGGACCTGGTCAATATTAGCACGGGTCAAAGTAAGCATGACCATGGAAAAGATATTCAGGTCCTGCAGCAGCTCAAGAAAAGCCAGTACTTTGTTAAAATGACCCTGACCGCGCATGTAATCATTGTGCTCCTGCAATCCTTCCAGGCTTACCTGGTAAAAGGCAGGGGGTTGGATTCCGATTAAGCGTTCAAGCTGTTTTCTGGTTGTAGGATTGCCTAGGATAGCTGTTGTGAATCCCCTTTCAGCGGCATCCTGGTAAAGCCTTTCAAAATCTGGATGCAAAAGCGGGTTGCCGCCGGTAAATGTTACCTGGCCATGGACTTTATGAACAGAGCAGAACTCGACCAGGTCATCGAGTATGCCTCTTTCCTGCTCGCAGGAAAGCGATTTGTATTGGTTACGGTCATAACAGTGTCGGCAATGCAAGTCGCAGGCCTGTGTTATGTGCCACTGCAGCGAAAAAATCCTGGCGGTATAGAAAGAACGATCGATATCCTTATAATCCCCCGGATTAAAGTGCCTTTTTATTCCCGGTTCAGGGCCGATAATAATCCCTTCATTTAAAGCCCTGACGAGGGTTGTTTCAACGGCAGCAGCAAGAACATCACCCAGCCCGACAACCTCCTGTACTGATAATTTCTCAAGGACCATTTTCATGGCCAGCAGATCCTCTTCGCTGACAGGTTTTATCTTGATCCTGTCACTGAGCGGCTGCAGCCAGACAATTACATGTTCACTGCCTTTTTCCGGGGTTTGCTGCCCATCTCCTTCATTAAATTGCAGGGCCAGGTTTTTCCAGGAATTCGTAAAAAGCTCCAGCGTAGGATTAATGGTCAAAGTATCGGCAAATGGAGCCGGTAGTAACCTGTCTGTTTCAAGGCTATAAACATACAATTCCATTCGGGCAATCTCAGCCAGGTATTCAGGTAATTGTAACTCAGCTGCCATAGATATGATATTATCGGCAAAGAACTCCACCCCATCAACCCTGGTAATAAGCTGTTGCCAAGTATGTTCAGAAATCTGCCTGCGGCAAACCGGATAGATTCTGTTGAAAGTTCGGGATTTAACTTTTAAATTGCGCTGCATTGATACAGAGTTAATTGAAATGAAAACCGGGCCCCGGATGCTTTCTGACACCTTTCCGGGAACCCGGTCAAGAATTTTTACCGGTGCGACCGCACTTGTAAATTAGCTTCAGCCGCTGCCGCCTGCAGGTTTTTCAGCAGGTGCTTCTTTGGTTTCTGCGCTTTTTCCCATTCCGGTGCTACCTGCACTGGCTTTTTCCCCACTTCATGCCGAAGCACAACCTGAAACTGAAAGCCCCGCACCGGCAACCAAGCTGACAATGGTAAGACTGGCCAACAGCTTTTTCAAGTCCTTTTTGTCCATATTACCCTCCTGCTCCCCAATTAATAAAAAAGTGTAAGCCTCCTCTTTATTATAATTATCATAAATAAAAATTGATAACAACCGGCGGATTGGAAAGTTCGATAATTCACCGGCCATATTAATAGGTGAACACAGTTAAAAATAGGCAATATTCCCCCATACAGAAAAGGCAGGGCCACTTCTGGTCCTGCCTTTTTCTATATCATGAGGAAGGCTGGTTTTTATTTGTTACCCATTACAAGTTCTGGCGTCAACTCTTGAAAACCGACTATTTCACCGCCATTGTCCTTGATAAACTCTTCAGCATTCTTTTTAAACTTGAATGGAATTGCCTCCCTGCCCATGGGGCCGACAACATGTGATCCGACCACATAATAGGCGCCATAAGCACTTTCATACATACTGTCTGAATAAAGTGTTACCCAGGCCATTTTTGTCTTGACCGGTTCTTTGACATATTTAGCCGGATCAGCATTAAAATTGACCATACACTGGGTCGAACAGAAATGCAGGGTGCTGTCATCACCGGCCAATATCTGGCAGTTATGCTTCGGGTATTCGGCAGGATACATACCGCAGACTGTGCAGGAATCTTTTTCTGTCGGTTCCTTTATCTTGCCTGTTTTCTTTCTTTTGCTGTCTATCATCATGCGGGAGCTGGGTAATTCCATCTTTGCCGCAGCCAGAACTCCCTTGAAATCAACAACCTGCCCGCCGTAAGTTGATGAAAATTCTTCCGCTGAGGCCTTGTCTGCAAAAGCGATTTTAGACTTCATGGTCATTGTTCCAGGTGCTGTAGATCCGATTACATAAGAAGCACTTTCAGCAGGTATCATCCTATCCGGATCAATATATACGGCCACTTGGACATTTTCAGCCTCAGCCCCGGAACTGACAGACTTGTCTGCCAGGCAGCGTATCGAACATGTTGTCAAATCACCTTCAGGATGATGAAACGAGTGCCTGGTCCTGGCCCACATATTAATCATCATACCGCAATTCGGGCATTTCATGGTCTCACTATACATTTTCGGTGATTGCATGGGATGTTCGATGTCAGGAATTTTTTCTGCAGCGGTCATTGCAGGTTTTTTTTCCTCCATGGCGGAAATCGTCACCACACTTGCTGCAAAAAGCAATACCAGCAAAATAAGAATAAATCTTTTCATAACTGTTCCTCCTCTGTCTTTGGGCGGTTTATCCTGTTGAAAACCAAAATTATATCTTTAAGTTTCTTACAATGACAGGACATGAGAGTTAAGTAAATGTGGCAAATTGTCACACTTTGACCCAGATGAACTGATTTAGGCAGGAAACGTTCGAACCCAAAAGCCGGAGTTGGTAATTCCCCCCCCACCGACTTAATTTAAATTATACCGAGCAGGTTTACTCCAAAACAGCCTTTTAAAAATTTTTCATAGATGTTGTGAAGAAAATAATTAAATTCTTTGACAGAGGGATTAAATTTTACATTGCTGCTTCTGACAGGATAAACTATTAACATGACTGTTGGGTTTTCTCGATAGTTTAAGATACTGCAAAACAGAAACCAATAATGGAGGTGAATCGTATGTTTGACAAAAAAGAACTTTGCGCCAAGATCACTG
>JAFDBU010000037.1 GCA_019313095.1 Deltaproteobacteria bacterium
CTTTTCATCATGTATCAGATGAACACCTAGCGCGTTATTTGGCTGAATTTGACTTCAGGTGGAATCATAGAAAAATATCTGATTGGAAAAGAAAGCTTGAAACATTAAAGATGATAGAAGGCAAGAAATTGACTAATAAGGGGCCATTATCAATTTGCATGTCTGACCATCAAGATAAGGCTAATCGTTGATTGTAGGGCAATTTCGAGATACAAAATTAATCTTAACTCATCATTTCAAAATTCACTCTTATATAACCTTATGTAAATTATAATTATAACCTTGGGAAAACAAAAAATCCCGCCGTGGCCTCATGCCACGGCGGGATTTTTTAATATTATATGAAATCTTTAACCTGAATATCAGTCGCTCTTAAACTCGGCCACCAGCGCCTGGATGGAGGCCTTGGCATCACCGAAGTACATCCGGGTGTTGGGGTAGAAGAAAAGAGCATTCTGGATGCCGGCAAAACCTGGGTTCATGGAACGCTTCAGCACGATAACCGTCTTGGCCCGGTGCGTTTCTATGATCGGCATACCGTATATGGGGCTTGATTCATCATTAAGGGCTGCCGGGTTGACAACGTCGTTGGCACCGATCACGACGCAAACATCGATGGTATCCATCCTCGGATTGATATCATCCATTTCCACCAGCTGATCATAGGAGACATTGGCTTCAGCCAGCAGAACGTTCATATGGCCCGGCATGCGGCCGGCAACAGGGTGAATGGCATAACTGACCTCGGTGCCGTTTTTCTCCAGAAGTTCACCAAGCTCCTGCACAACATGCTGGGCTTGGGCAACCGCCAGTCCGTAACCCGGCACAAAGGCAACCGAGTCGGCTGCTTCCAGGATGTAGTAGACATCTTCCGCAGAGGCAGGTTTCACTTCGCCCTGCTGCTCGGCTGAACCGGCAGCCTGGGTCGTGGCGCCAAAACCGGAAAAGAGCACATTGGCCAGGGAGCGGTTCATGGCCTTGCACATGATGTTGGTCAGGATGATACCGCTGGCGCCGACCAGGGCACCGGCCACGATCAGGATATTATTCGTGATGACAAAACCGGCGGCACAGGCAGCCAGACCGGAATAGCTGTTGAGCAACGATATGACCACCGGCATGTCGGCACCGCCGATGGGAATGACAGAAGTGACACCAAAAAGGAGCGCTACAACCACGACTACCATAAAAATTGCATAAGAAGCTTCAGGATTTATGGTGAAGATAACACCTGATGCCACGGCAGCAAGAAGGATTGCACCGTTGACAATATGCTGGCCGCTGAAAATGATGGCCTTGCTGGGCATTATCTCGGCAAGCTTGCCAAAGGCAATCATGGAACCTGAAAATGTAACCCCACCGATAAAGGCCGAAAGCAATGTCACTATGGCAATGAAAACAGAGAGTTCCGGATGCTGATGATATTCACCCCAGGCCAGCAGCAAACTGGCAATACCTCCAAAACCGTTGAACAGGGCGACCATTTCCGGCATGGACGTCATCTGTACCTTGTACGCCGCCACCAGGCCGATGACCGTACCGACAACAACACCGACTGCAATCCATTTGTAGTCGAGGCCGGCATAAAGCAGGGTGACCACTATGGCCAGCAGCATACCAAAAGCGGAGACCAGATTGCCGCGCCGGGCTGTTGCCGGAGAACTCAGCATCTTCAGCCCGAAAATAAAAAGACCGGCCGAGATGACATAGGCAAAGTTGATGAGGAGAGGCATGGTATTCATTTTGCGTCCCCCTTATCCTTTTTCTTGAACATTTCAAGCATCCTGTTCGTCACTGCGTACCCGCCGACAACATTAATGGTAGCAAAGGTTACAGCTAGGGTGCCGAGGATAATTGCAACGGTCACATTTTCCGCCTTCAGAGAAGCCAGGGAACCGATAAGAGTGATACCTGATATGGCGTTTGAGCCGGACATGAGCGGCGTATGCAGAGTGGACGGGACTTTCGAAATAAGCTCAAATCCCAGAAAAATCGATAATACAAAAACAAAGGTCAGAAATACGGCTTCCATTTTCTCCCTCACTTTTTCATTATGCTCTTATACATTTCACTGAATAACTCACCGTTATGGGTGATAAGGGAACCCTTGATAAGTTCGTCTTCAAGGTCCAGATTAAAAATTTTCTCTTCTTTGTTCCAGAAATGATCGATGAAATTACCGAGATTGGAAGAATACATCTGGCTGGCGGTCAGTGGGACGAGCCCGGGCAGATTAGCCAGGCCAACCACCTTGACGCCATCAATTTCTACGATCTTGCCGACTTCTGAGCCTTCTACATTACCGCCGGTTTCAACCGCCATATCAACTATTACCGAGCCGGGCTGCATCTGGGCTATCATGGCCCGGTCCACAATCCGCGGTGCAGGCCGCCCGAAAAGCTGGGCCGTGGTGATGACGATATCTGCCTGGGCGCAGGCCTTGGCCATACCCTCTTTCTGCTTCTGGACCTGTTCCGGTGTCAGTTCCTTGGCATAGCCGTCCTTGGTCTGCCCGGTTTCGCCCAGGTCAATCTTGACAAACTTGGCACCCAGAGACTTTACCTGCTCCTCAACAACCGGCCTGGTATCAAAGGCCTCAACCCGGGCCCCAAGCCGCCTGGCCGTGGCTATGGCCTGCAGCCCGGCAACCCCTACACCGATGATGAAAACGCGGGCCGGCTTGATCGTACCGGCCGGAGTTGTCATCATCGGCAGGATCTTGTCAAGCTGCTCGGTGCCGATAATGACCGCCATATATCCCCCCAGGTTGGCCTGGGAGCTTAAAACATCCATTTTCTGAGCCACGGTGGAACGCGGCAGCATTTCAAGGCTGACACAGCTAATGGAGCAGTCCTTCATTTTCTCAACCAGCTCAAGTTCATTGAACGGGTCAAGATAGCTGACATGTATGCAGCCTTTCTTCATCAGTTCCACTTCTTCAACCGGCGGTTTGCGGAGACGCAGGACAATATCGGCTGTCTGGAGCAGATCTTTCCGGTCATTATTCACCTTTGCTCCCACACTTTCATAATCAGCATCTTCGTAACGGCAGGTTGCGCCAAGACCGGCTTCAAATTCCACCTCGGCTCCAAGCTTGACGAGCTTGTCCACTGTCGGCGGGATGAGAGGAACACGGGTTTCGCCCTCAAAAGTTTCTTTCATTACTGCAATTTTCATAATGGCCCCTTTCTCAACAGAAGATGGAGTTATAAACCCATCGGGTCAAATATAAAAAAATAAATAAAGGGTGAAACTTGAAATAAGTTCACCCATTGATGATTGACTTATGTTGAAAAATAACAACACAAAAAATAATTAATTAACTTCAGGAGAGAGCCAAATACCATATTTGGGTAATAAATGCACCCCCCAATATGGCGAATTTCCAAAAAAGTCAAAATTGGAAATGCATCATTTAAAAAATTAAAAGGATATGCCCCCATGGAATACTGGAGTATTCCAACAACACACTCAGGAATTTATTTAAAAATGCAGTCTTACGCCCGCCAGGAGCCGGTGGCTGTCATATTCGTAATCAATGCTTTCACCGTCATGTTTGGTAAACGATGAATCCGTTGTGCCATAATATCGGTAGCTGACATCAAAGAAAAAATGAGGAAGAAACTTCCAGGCCAGACCGAGACCGGCCTGATAGGCCAGCTGGCTGTCACTGTCATCGACAAAGGGAGTATCGAGAAAGGCTACGTTATCCAGACCGATCTCTGCCCATCCAATCCCCAGCAGGGCATAGATGATTATACCCTTTTGTGTTTTATACTCGCCGATGGTGTTCAGCATAATGCTGGTCCGCTCTGCAGATCCGCTGGCCCCGGAACTATTATCTATAAAATTTGCCTCGTCCATGTCATTTGATGCCTTATTGAATTCAAGTTCAACCCTGCCCCTGCCAATTTTGGGATACTCAGCACCAAGATCATAGCCCAGCGAGATACTCCCGTCAAAGCCGCCATCAAAACTGAAATTAATGCTTCCTAAAGCATCGTTGGCTTTTAAATCGGGAAGAAAACTTCCACCTCCCAGGAAACCTATATAATAACCTGCGGCATGAGCAGATGTATTGAGGCCGAGAACCAACAGGACTGCGACTATCAGGCACTGAAAGGTTTTTTGCATGGTAGATACTCCTCTCCTAAATGAATATACAGCTATCGCAAATATGTCTTACTATTGCACAGTCAGGTACGTATTGCCAATGACTCCATCAAAGGTCGCTTTAATGACAGTGTCCCCTGTATTGTTATTACCGGTAAACAAACCCCGCTCACCGGTGGTATTACTGATAGTGCCGACCGTATTAGGGGTTGCCGTCCAGACGGAAATTTCCGTTATATCCTGGGTGCTGCTGTCTGAAAATGTCCCTTCTGCAGTAAACTGTTGACTTGTGTTCACTGCCAAGGTGCTATCCGCTGGAGTGACAGTTATTGAACTGATAGTCGCATCGGTAACCGTTAGTTCAGTTGAATCTGTTATTATTGTGCCATTAGCGTCGAACGAGGCGGTGATCGTTACTGTACCGGGGGCATTCCCAGTTGCCAGTCCTCCTGCATTAATGGAACCAATGGTGTCTGGATCTGAGGACTGCCAGTCAACTTTATCCGTAATGAGTGGCGTAGTATTGTCCGAATATGTGCCTCTGGCTTGAAACTGTATCGTTGTACCCTGGGCTATAGTATCGTTTACCGGTTCAATAATTATTGAGGTCAGGACAACCTCAGTAACCACAAGGCTGGTACTTGCACTGAATGGAGGAATACCCTGCCAGGTTGCTGTTATGGTTATTGGATTGATGCTGCTGGCCAGAGTCGTAAGTCGTCCTGTGGTATCAATGGCGGCAACTGTCGGGTCAGAAGTTTCCCAGGTTACCAGGGTTGTTATATCCTGGATTGTTTCATCCGAGGGTAAAATGCCTGAAAAAGTCCCGACTGCCTGATACTGCTGGGCAGTATCTACATGAAGTTCAGCATCCTGGGGTATTATCTCAATGGCAGTAAGAGAAGAATCCTTGACAACAACAGGAGCACTCCCCAAAATATCACCATACATAGCGACCACCGAAGTATCTCCCGGCGCAAGTGCTGTTACCAGGCCTTGGCTGCCGGTATCATTACTGACCGAGGCAATGTTTTCATTTTCAATGGACCAGGATACTTCGGTTGTAATATCCCTGGTAAATGCCCCGGAAAAATCCCCGATTGCCCTGTACTGGTTCACAGTCTGATTTGCCATGGATTGATATGTCCCGGTCACCTCAATGGATGTGAGCGGAATAAAGGTATTGTAGCGGGTCGGATCATCAGTGGAACAACCGAACAGCACAAACAACAGACAGGCCAAAATAATTTGGTGAAACCGCATCTCATTTCCTCCCGTGGAAAAAATCAGGTGATGCAAAATAGCATGGTGCAAAATCTCCTGCAAGCCCAGAATTCTGGAACCAAGGTCTTATTTATGCCCAAAAGGCATAATGGTAAGATATCCAACAAGAAAATTGCCGCTAATAGTATGGGCAGGCAAAGGTCAAAATTCTGAATATTACATGCATCCGGGCAGGGAAATACAAAAAGGCAGGGTTAGATACCCTGCCCTTTTGATGCAAAAAAATTAAGTTCTTTTATTAGTTTTGCAATGACTTGATATACATCTTAAGCGACCGCATGGATGCTTTCCGGCCGTCCATCTTTTCGCCTGCCATTTTGTCCACAAGACATCTGTTAACCAGCTTGGAAAGTTTTTTATTTGCTGCTGCATTTTCCAGGCCCTTGCCTCCGGCATGACAACTGTTGCATGAAGACTCATTTGTGGAACCAGCAAGCTCCGGGTCATTAAACAGGTCCCGGCCCAGTTCCATTGAAATTTTCCCGGCATAAACAGTTCCGACAGCAAGAAATATTGCCAGAACTGCAGCCAGCCATATCTGTTTTCTCATCGTTGCCTCCTTTAATAGTAATTTTTCTTCTACTGCATAACCATTCTTTACCGCGGTATGTTTCCGGATGGTTATTTATGGCAGCTATCAGGAGATGGGGCAACGCCAACAAAAACACAGCAAAATACCGGTATAAAACTCATGATTCCGCCATTTTTTAACAGTTTATTGTCCTCTTTTTCAATCTGGGAAAGGGATACAAACCTTTGACAGGGCAAATTTTTATACTTATTTTTTATAGTAGAAGGACGCTACGTTTCTACGATAAAGCTGTCTGCAGTCTCTCATTGGTTCGAGGTCGGCGGATGGCAAATCAATAGCAGCTGAGAGGAGGTGATTATATGAACATTGTCCCGTGGAAACCATTTGGAGAACTGACAACGCTTCGGAAGGAGATGGACAGCCTCTGGGACCGGTTCTTCCCGGAGACACCTTTCCATGAAAGGTTTCTTACCCACGAATGGCTGCCGTCAGTTGACCTGACAGAAACCAAAGACAAGCTGGTGGTCAGGGCAGAACTACCAGGCCTGGATACGAAGGATGTTGACATCACCCTGAACGAAGATGTTCTCACCATCAGGGGTGAGAAGAAAGAAGAGAAGGAAGAAAAAGATGAGCATCGTTTCTTTGTTGAAAGGTATTGTGGTACATTTGAGCGGAAGATCAAACTGCCAACGCTTGTTAAAACAGACAAGATTGATGCGACCTTCAAGAACGGCATCCTGACCATCAATCTGCCGAAATCCGAGGAGGCCAAGAAAAAGGAAATAAAGATCAAGGTTCATTAAATACAGCGTATATCCGCTGGAATGAAAAGGGGTTGCCGGTTAGTCTAAGGCAGCCCGTTCAATTTATATCGAAATAAAAAGATCGTTTTTATGTTCATTTTCATTGTTGGCATATAAGACAACCGATGATTGACAAACCGGGCAAGCTGTCAATTATCGGTAGTATCGTATACCGACAAAAGAAGGATAAA
>JAFDBU010000038.1 GCA_019313095.1 Deltaproteobacteria bacterium
AGGTTAAAAATAACTTAGAGTAAATGGAGGAAGATTTTGGGTCAGAAAGTTAATCCTATTGGTTTGCGGCTCAACATAACACGGGGCTGGGAATCTACCTGGTATGCAGATAAAGGTTATGCCAAGTACCTGTTGGAAGATCAGGAGATTAAGAAATATCTGAAAAGCAGGCTCTTTCATGCCGGTATAGCAAGAATTAATGTTGAAAGAACCGGTGAAAAAGTAAGAGTAAAGCTCCATACCGCAAGGCCCGGAATCATTATTGGTAAAAAGGGTGTTGAGATTGAGGCCCTGAAGCAGGATCTCGACAAGTTGACCAACAGGGAATCCGTGATCGACATCCAGGAGGTCCGCCGACCTGAAGCCGATGCCCAGCTGGTAGCAGAAAATGTCGCCATGCAGCTGGAAAGGCGTGTCGCCTTCCGGCGGGCCATGAAAAAGGCAGTTAACACCGCTCTGCGATTTGGTGTCAAGGGCATCAAGATTTCCTGTGCCGGACGCCTGGGTGGTGCTGAAATGGCCAGACGTGAATGGTACCGCGAGGGCAGGGTGCCCCTCCATACACTGAGGGCTGATATAGATTACGGCCTGGCAGAAGCAAAAACAACCTACGGTATAATCGGTGTTAAAGTCTGGATTTTCAAGGGCGAAGTTCTTGAAGGTATGGAAGAGGAATAATAGAGGAGCAGCAATAGTTAATCGGCGGTGAATGCAACCCGCTGAATATGAGGAATATCCATGTTAAGTCCGAAAAAAGTCAAATACAGAAAACAAATGAAAGGCCGCATGCGGGGCACAGCCCAGCGTGGTTCCACCATCAGCTTTGGCGATTATGGTTTGAAAGCTGTGGAATGCGGCTACATGACGGCCCAGCAAATTGAAGCGGCCCGTATCGCCATTAACAGGACGGTCAAACGCGGCGGCAAGATGTGGATCAGGATTTTTCCGGATAAACCTTTGACTAAGAAGCCGGCGGAAACCAGGATGGGGAAAGGCAAGGGCAGTCCGGAACAGTGGGTGGCCGTCATCAGGCCCGGGCGCATTCTCTATGAGCTGACGGGGGTTGACGAAGAGTTGGCAGTCAAGGCCCTGACGCTGGCCGGTAACAAACTGCCTTTCGCCACGAAGGTGATCTCGAGGAGTGCAACGTTATGAAAGCTAAAGATCTTCGTAATAAACTAAGTGAAATGAGTGAAGAAGAACTCGCTGCCAAAGAACGCGATCTGCGGGAAGACTACTTCAAGCTGAAATTTCAGCATGGTGTAGGCCAGTTGGAAAATACCGGCAGGCTTAACCAGATACGTAAAGATATTGCCCGGGTCTTAACCGTCAGGAATGCAAAAAAAACTGCCTAGTCAAAGGTGTATAAGCTCTATTTATAATACTTTAGGAATATGACAGATGAGTGAGACAAAGATAGCTCGGAAAACTAAGATCGGTTCCGTGATCAGCAATAAGATGGACAAAAGTGTAGTAGTTCAGGTTGATCGCCGGATTCGTCATAAACTTTACGGTAAGTTCATGCGTAAAAGAGTTAAATATATGGCGGATGACCCCAACAATATCTGCAATGTCGGTGATCTGGTTTTGATTGAAGAGTGCAGGCCGTTGAGCAAGAATAAAAGATGGCGGGTGCGTTCTGTGGTTGAACAGGCAGTCTGATCCAGTGTCAGGCGTCAAGAAGTTGCTGTTAGGATAAAGGGAGGCTGTGAGAAAGCAGCTTCAGATTAAAAAGGTATACAACCTGCTGGTTGTTTGGTGATGCTATGATACAGACAGAAACATTACTGAATGTGGCTGATAACTCCGGGGCTAAGAAGGTGCTCTGCATAAGGGTCCTTGGCGGCACACGCCGTCGCTATGCGAGGATCGGAGATATCATCGTAGTAAGCGTCAAGGAAGCTATTCCGCATTCTAAAGTCAAAAAAGGCGATGTAATGCGGGCAGTTGTTGTCAGGACTGCTAAGGAAATGAAACGTTGGGACGATACCTCTGTGAAGTTTGATGAGAACGGTGCTGTGCTTCTCTCGGGAAGCGGTGATCCCATCGGTACCCGTATATTCGGTCCCGTGGCAAGGGAGCTTCGCGCTCTGGGGTTTATGAAGATTATTTCTCTGGCTCCTGAAGTATTATAACACAAGTGATTGAATATTAAGCCGGCCGGAATAAGGGCGGGAGGCGGATATGCAGCAAGGAAAGAATTTTTTGAAGGTAAATGATCAGGTTGAGGTCATAACAGGCAAGGATAAAGGCCGGGTAGGCAAGATTATAAAAGTCTATAAGAAAAGCGATAAGGCGCTGGTGGAAAGGATCAATATGATCAAGCGTCATACTAAGGCCAGAGCTGAAGGCCAGGAAGGCCAGATTGTCGACAAGGAAGCACCGGTTCATGTATCCAACCTGATGCTTGTCTGCCCAAAATGTACCAATACAGTACGAGTGGCCAGAAAGACTCTTGATGACGGCACAAAGGTGCGAATTTGCAAAAAATGTTCTGAGAGTGTTGAGCCAAGCAAAAAGAAGTAAGAACGAGAGCCCAGTCAGCGGAGGCGATTTTAATGTCTACTATACAAGATTTTTATCAGAAAGAATGTGTTCCCCAGCTTATGGAGCAGTTCGGCTACAAGAATATCATGGAAGTGCCGAAACTAGATAAGATTGTTTTGAACATGGGGTTGGGTGAAGGTGTGCAGAATCCAAAATCTGTCGATCTGGCAGCACAGGAATTAACAACTATTGCCGGACAGAAGGCAGTCGTTACCAAGGCCAAGAAATCCATTGCGACCTTCAAGCTTCGCCAGGGTATGCCTATCGGTTGCCGGGTGACCTTACGCAAGGACCGTATGTGGGATTTCTTCAGTAAACTGGTACATATCGCGCTGCCCAGGGTCAGGGACTTCCGCGGCCTTTCTGCCAAGATGTTTGACGGACGTGGCAACTTTGCCATGGGCATCAAAGAGCAGATTATTTTTCCCGAGATCGATTATGACAAAATTGAAAAGATTCGGGGGCTGAACGTGGTTATCACCACTACTGCCAAAACGGATGAGGAAGGCAGACAGTTACTGCGGCTTCTCGGCATGCCGTTTCGGAAATAAATTTACCAAAGGGGTCTAAAAAATATTTACCCGAGTATCTTATTAACAATTGCAGCCAAAGGAGGACGATTTGGCTAAGAAATCACTAATTGCAAAAAGTAAGCGGCAACCTAAATATCAAGTTCGCACCTACAACCGTTGTCCGCTTTGCGGCAGGCCACGTGCCTTCATCCGAAAGTTCGGTATCTGTCGTCTGTGTTTCAGAAGTCTTGCTTCCCGCGGTGAGATTACTGGAGTAATAAAATCAAGCTGGTAAAGCGGAACATGGTGTAGTTGGTGTAATCTCTATGATGCATACCTAGCACCTTATGTACTGCAGCTGATGAAACTGGAAAATAATTGGCAAGGAGAGCAGGCTAAATGTCTATGAGCGATCACCTGGCAGACATGCTGACCAGGATAAGAAATGCTGGAATGGTTCGATATGAAACAGTTGATGTCCCCATGTCAAACCTGAAAGTTGGTGTAGCCAAGGTCCTGCGTGAGGAAGGCTATATAAACGATTATCAAATCATCGAGGATAACAAGCAGGGCATCCTGCGAATTGCGCTGAAATACGGCCCCCATGATGAGGCGGTTATCAGCGGTTTACGCAGGGTGAGTAAACCCGGCTTGAGGCAATATGTTAAGGCTGATGATATACCTAAGGTCCTGAGCGGCCTGGGCATATCCATACTCTCGACCTCCAAGGGTATTATAACCGACCGTGAAGCACGTAGGTTACGTATCGGGGGCGAGATTCTTTGTGAAGCCTGGTAAAAAGGCAATCATTAGGTGGTAAGAGGAGGATTGCATGTCCAGAATAGGAAATAAACCGATTCCGATACCAAGCGGAGTCAAGATTGATATACAGGGGGCCAAGGTTGTAGTTACCGGCCCAAAGGGTAAGCTGGAGAGGGAAATCAGGCCTGAGATCTCTATTAAAGAGGAAGGCGGAACCCTTGTACTCGGGACCCAGGAAGAGAGCAAGCAGAACATGGCCATGAAGGGTTTGACGCGTTCGCTGGTCAACAATATGGTCGTGGGAGTCGGTACCGGTTTCCAGAAGAAATTAATTGTTGAAGGCGTGGGCTACCGTGTGGCCGTAGAAGGTTCCTCACTGGTTTTAAACGTTGGATATTCGAATCCGGTCAATTTCAAGCTGCCTGAAGGCGTCTCGGCAACCATGGTGGATAAGACCAACACAGTG
>JAFDBU010000039.1 GCA_019313095.1 Deltaproteobacteria bacterium
GATGAATGTGTAAATGTCTTGCCACAATCTTGAGTTTTGTCTTACAAAATTTGACTAAATATATCCAACGGACATCTGGATAATTCAGGAATCATTCACGACTGTAAAGAGATAGCAGTTATCACAACTCAGTAGCGAACATTGGGATATCATTTTTCTACCCCTTGACTATTTCACAAGCCCCATCCAGTGCACTACATATATGACCTGCAAAGCCCGCTCCTGCCTCTTCATAAACATTAAAGGCAGCGTCCACTCCCGCCTCCTTCAAAGATTCAACCTCATCATCAAAGCGGGCGGTAGCTGCTATCATGCCTTTAAAGTAGGGTGCAGATTTAAGAAGCTTGGCAACTTCCATGTTCTCTTTGAGGCTGGACATGGCAAGCATGACAAGGGTAACTTTGTGGTCATCTTTTTTTGCCCTGTCCCAGAAGTCAAGATCCAGTGGATCTCCCTTGATGACATTCCTTCCTGCCTCTTGGTGCTGTTTTACTACCTCCGAGTTATAATCAAAGCCGATAACCTTACCACCGTGTCGTTCCCGCATATAATCATATGCACCGGTCCCAACTCTTCCCATGCCGAAGATGGCGATCTTCGCATCTCCGGGATCAATGGGCTCTTCCTCAGGCAGACGTGTTTTTGTTTCAAGTTTTCTCAGCTTTTCGACTGTCCGCATATAGATCCGGTGGGCGGCGGTATTGAGCGGCGCTGCGATCAAAAAGGTGATCGACAGGGCTAAGGCGATGACCACCAACCACTCGCTGCCGATCCAGCTGTACTTGGCACCCACGTAACTGACTATCAGGCCGAACTCGCTGTAATTGGCCAGGCTCAGGGAGGAGAGCAGCGAGGTGCGGGCCCTCAGTCTGAAACGGGTTAGCAGGTAATAGAAGAGCACCACCTTAAGTGGCACTGCAATGACCAGGAGAGTAGCAATGCCCAGTGTTTCAAAGGTTGGAGTGCCCGACAGACCTATAGTCAGGAAAAAACCGACCAGGAAAATATCCTTGAAACCCAGAAGCGCTTCAGCCAGCTCAGGTGCCTTTCGGTGATCGGCAACCAATAGACCGGCAATGAGGGCTCCGAGGTCAGCCTTCAAACCAACCATGTCAAAGGCTGTTGCTCCCACTACCAGTGCCATGAATATGCCTGCCAGGATGAGAATCTCTCCATGGCCGCAACGGCTCAACACAGTCTTAAGCAGATATCGGGTAACCGGCAGCAGGGCAATGAGAGCCAGGGCCCATAATGAGGGTACCTTACCCGAGGAAAAGGTCAGGAAAATTACCGCCGCAATATCTTGGATGATTAGGATACCAATTGAGACCCGGCCGTGTAACGATGCCATTTCACCCTTTTCCTCCAGGACCTTGACCGCAAACACTGTGCTGGAAAAGCTAAGAGCAAAGGCGATAAGCAGCGAAGTTTTAAAATCCAGGGATCCCAAAAGTGAGGTGCCGGTAAGGCTGAGCCCAAAGATTGCCGCACTGTAAAAGACCACGGTGATCAGCATGTGAATGGCACCAGTTGCCCAGATCTGCGGTTTGAAAAGGCTCTTCACCTTCAGTTTCAGGCCGATTGAAAAAAGGAGCAGCTGAACACCGAGATCGGAGATGATCTCAAGTACATCGCCGCCCTGTAAACCGAAGCCATTCAGCACAAAACCTGCTGCAAGATAGCCAACCAACGGCGGCAGGCCTACCTGACGGACTGCAAAGCCAAGGAGAAAAGCTATGGTTATCCAGATTGGGTCCATCAAATATCACATTTTATGTTGTTTTCTTAAAAGCTTTCTAATTATTTTCAATTAATAGCAGTTGGAACCTGTAGTTAAATTTGAATTGACACTGCTGGTATCAGTGCCCTTGATAAAGTCCCTTCCAGATGATTTGGGTGGGGCTTTTCTTTATGATTTTCATATATTCTAATTTCTGTTGAATATCTTGAAAATCAGTTTACATGGTTAAGTTTATGTTAGTTGCTTTCTTAAGTTGAAAAAAAGACCGAGTTTTTCTGGACTGTTTTAAAGTATTTTGTGATTTTAATCTTATATAAAATATATATTATCCCGGAGATTAAATGCCCTGAAACAAATTATTGTTAATGGTTTTATGTCTACTTCATGAAATTATAGAGATAATTTGCAGATATGCTTACAACTTCAAGAATTCATCACAAAACTTATCCAGTTACTATTTCTGTTTTCATCACGATTGTTGTATGGCTTATCAGCAAATGGTATTTTCAGGACTGGTTCGATGATCCAAATAAATATATTGCCAAGTCAGCATCATTAAGCGCTACCATTCTTATGTGCTGGTGCATCCTGCTTTCAACAAGAAGTATTCTCTTGGAAAACTTCTTTGGAGGGTTAGACAAGGTCTATCAGATACATAAACGCATTGGGCGTTTATGTTTTTTCTTGATTGTTTTACATCCTATATTTCTTACAGCACACAGTTTGCCTGACATTCCTACTTTCTTGAAAGAAATTGCTTTCCGGAAACCAGAAGGGAATATTTACCTGTTGGGACAAAACATTGGTATAGTAGCTCTTTTGATAATGTTCATTTTGATGGCTTTTACACTCTGGATCAAAATCCCATATCATTTTTGGAAAAAAACGCATGAATGGTTTGGATTGGTCATTCTACTCGTGGCCTTGCATTTTATTATTGTTAATAAAGATGTAACCGCCTA
>JAFDBU010000040.1 GCA_019313095.1 Deltaproteobacteria bacterium
CCGCTTTCCTGGAAATGGCGCGAAAGCCGCTCACCGCATCAGGCACCTGCACCCCGCTCAGTTTACGTACAACACTGCTGCCGAGCCATTGCAGAATTTTTTTTATTGGCGAAAAATGGGGGATCTGCGCAGTCTGTCGGTCGCCGATGACAATCTCGGCCTGATGGTCAAGGATCGGCTGTATCAACTTGGGAATGTCCTTGCCGGCATACTGGTTGTCGCCGTCCGTATTAACAATGATGTCGGCTCCCTGGCGCAGACTTTCATCCAGGCCGAGGCGGAAGCTTCGCGCCAGACCCTGATTGATAGTGTTGCGGACTATATGATCGATTCCAAGTTCCTTAGCAACTTCGACTGTCCTGTCGCTGGAACCGTCGTCGATGATGAGAATTTCCACCGTATCGATCCCCGGTATATGCCGAGGAATATCTGTAACGGTTTGCGGCAGTGTTTTCTCTTCATTGTAGCAGGGAATTTGAACAATCAGTTTCATCAATATTCTCCGTTTGGACTTATATAAAGGCCTTTTGAGCATTCTGAGCTTAGAAATATTAAAAACATCTATAGGAAACACAATAAAAACATTTGAGGATATAAGTTCCTGTTTATCTTAATCCTATAATTTCCTTAATTTTTGTGTGTTTCTTAATTTGTTAACATATCCACTAACTATGTTAATTCATTTGCTGTAAAGAAGTTTTTAAATTGTTACGGGCACAATTTCAGTAAACATAAAAAAAGCTTCGGCCAATAAGGCTGAAGCCTGCGCAATTAGTAACTTTATTAAATGAGCAAGTAGTTATACTTTTAAAAGAGTAGTGTTTTTAAGTCCCGTGCGTCTACCAGTTTCACCACTGCGGCTAGTGTATCGTTCTTACTGCAATAATACTGCGACTGTCAATCTGTATTCTGCTGCCACAGGGATTTTGCCCCCTAATCCGGAAGGGCTACGAAGAAGTAAAAACTACTATTCCCTGCTGCTTGGAGCCAGATAAATTTTCTTCAGCCGCACAAAATAATCAAATCCGGACCACAAGGTAAGCAGCAGCGAGACATAAAGGATAATGCGGCCCAAATCATGCAGAAACGGAAGAGGCAAAAAACCGAGCGGGAAAATCAGTATGCACAATGCGGTGTACTGAAAGACACTTTTAATCTTACCGAGCCCGCTGGCTGAAACCACTATTCCGGAGGCGGCAGCCAGACCTCTCAAGCCTGTTACAGCCATTTCCCTTGAAATAATGAGCAAGCTGACCCAGGCAGGGATCCTGCCTAAGGGTATCAGCATGATAAGGGGAGTTGCCACCAGCATTTTGTCTGCCAGAGGGTCCATCAGTTTGCCCAGGACCGACTCAATGCCGTATTTCCTCGCAAGATAGCCGTCAGCCAGATCTGTCAATGCCCCTGAAAGAAAAAGAAAAAAAGCCACAAGCGCCACAAAATCCCCTCTTCCGGGGTGCAGCAGAAACAAAAGCACCGGTACGATCGCAAAACGACAGGCTGTCAGGATATTGGGAACTGTATAAATATGTTTCATTATATTTTCTACTACTGGCCAGCTATGGCCCCTGTCCTCATTTTGCCGTATTCCCTCAATACTTTTTTGACATACTGCTCGGTTTTGGGAATCCCGGGTATGGCATTGTTTGCCATAATTCTGCCCGGCCCGGCATTATAGGCTGCCAGGCCAAGCTGCAGATTACCGTTAAAAATATCCAGAAGTTTTCTGAGGTAGCGACTGCCGCCCATTATATTTTCTTCGGCTTCGAATGGCGCCGTCACCTGCATCTCCTTTGCCGTTTCGGGCATAAGCTGCATGATGCCCATGGCACCCTTCTCTGAAACGGCATACGGAGTAAAACTTGATTCAACCTTGATTATGGCCCGTATCAATTCCGGGTCCAGGCTGTAACGCTCAGCTGCCGTCCTGATAAAACTTCCGTAACGACCATGTACCGATGCCCCCCTGATTGCCTCAAAGCCCGGCACTTGCCGATAGCGTGGATCCGCCGGCACATTGGTGAAATGCAGCCTGCCGTTCTGATCCACATAGGAATACATGGCTGCCTCGGAATATGGCAATGATGACAGCAACACTATGGTAAAAATGCAGAATAGCACCAGCCGCATTTGTTGCTACCCCCAAAAATTAGTTATTTTGCCCTCTTCTCCCAGTCGGCAAGAAATTTTTCCATGCCTATGTCAGTCAGCGGATGCTTGGCCAACTGATTAATAACCTTGTAGGGAAGCGTTGCAATATCAGCACCTATGAGAGCCGCTTCTACCACGTGTATGGGATTGCGGACACTGGCCACAATGACCTCTGTTTCATAGCCGTAATTACCATAGATATTCATAATATCATTTACCAGGTCCATACCGACCTGGGCAACGTCATCCAGACGGCCGACAAAGGGACTCACATAGGCAGCCCCCGCCTTGGCAGCCATCAGTGCCTGCATGGGTGAGAAGACCAGGGTCACATTGGTTTTGATGTTCTCACCGCTCAATATCTTGACAGCCTTCAACCCTTCAGTAGTCATCGGAATCTTAACTACTATATTGGGATGGAATGCGGCCAGCTTCCGCCCCTCCTCAACCATGCCTTCCGCCTCAATACTGACGACTTCTCCGTTGACCGGACCGTCTACCAGGTCGCATATCTCCTGCAGCAATTCTTCAAAAGGCCTGTTCTCCTTGGCAATAAGGGAAGGATTGGTCGTGACGCCATCTACCATTCCAAGGGCATAAGCCTTTTTTATCTCCTCTATGTTTGCAGTATCAATAAAAAATTTCATTCCTTCTCTCCTTTTTTCTCAAGAAACGTTTCATAACACTTTTTACTACAAAAATAATAAATTTGCTTATCATGACGTAGCTGAACTGCCTGCCCTTTGGGAATATAGGTATGACAGACCGGATCCTCCACCAGAATATCCTGTATTGCTCCTCCTGAAGAACCTCTTCCTTTCCTGCGACTTTGAACTTTCTTTCTGCCCGGGCCGAAAAGCAGCCGGTAGAGGAGATAAAGAAGAAAGCCAATGATAATAAGTCGCAGAGGCGTCATCCCGGCACCTTATCTGTCAACAGTGGTCCAGGAAGTTTTTTCAACCTGGGCGCCCGGATCTTTTTTTAACTGTTTTGCCATTAATTCCTGCAGCATTTCTTCTGATGTCTTTTTAAATACAGGATGTAAAAATTCCGGTCCGATCTCCACCAGCGGGAGCAGGACAAAAAGCCGGTTGGCAATTTCCGGGTGCGGCAGAACCATCTTCGGTTCACGACAAATCATTGTGCCCCAGTAAAGCAGATCCAGATCAACTGTGCGGTCTTCAGGTTTGTTTTTCAAACCTCTTTTTCTGCCAAGACCGGTTTCAACAAGAAGCATTTCAGACAAGAATTCTTGAGGCTGCAACGTTGACCGCAGGCTGCCGGCTGCATTGATGAACCGGTTTGTTGATTCCATTCCCACAGGCTCTGATCTGTAAGGACTTGAAAGAACCAGCAGCTCTACCCCTCTGATCTCACCAAGCCTGGACCAGGCCTCCAGAAGGTTTTCACGGCGGTTGCCCAGATTGGACCCCAGGCCGATATAGGCGGTAACCATGGCGTGCGGCCGTTAAAAGCCTTCCCTGGCCATGCGCTCCACTGCCTCGGCAAGTCTCTCTTTTGGTACGGTCAGTGCCATGCGGACATAGCCCTCACCCGGGGCACCGAAACCGTTCCCCGGTGTGGCCACAATACCGCTCTTTGCAAGTAGAAGTTCGGCAAAGCTTGCAGAGGTATATCCGGAGGGGACTTCAAACCAGACATAAAAAGTTGCCTTTGGCGGTTCAACTTTTATGCCAAGTTTCTTCAGGCCGTCAACCAGGATATCCCGGCGTTCAGTGTAAATCCGGCGCATGTCGGCCAGGCACTGCTGGTCACCTTCCAGGGCCTCGATGCCCGCAACCTGTATCGCCTCAAAGATACCGGAGTCAATATTGCTTTTAATTCTTCCAAGCCCTCCAATGATCTTGGCATTTCCTGCCGCCCAGCCTATGCGCCAACCGGTCATATTGTAGGTTTTGGACAGGGAGTGGAACTCGATGCCAACCTCCATGGCACCTGGCGTCTCCAGAAAACTTGGCGGGACATAGTTGTCAAAGGACATCTCGGAATAGGCAAAATCATGGCAGATCATGATATTGTGCTTATCGGCAAAATCCACAACTGTTCTGAAAAAGTCCAGTGTGGCAGGGGCTGCGGTGGGATTGTTCGGGTAGTTCAGAAACATCATTTTGGCCTGGCCGAGCACATCAGAAGGTATGGCTGTCAGATCCGGCAAAAAATAATTTTCTTTCAGTAATGGCATCTCATGAGGTATCCCGCCTGCAAACATGGTGGCAATGGCATAGACCGGGTAGGCCGGGCTGGGAACCAGGACAACATCACCGGGATTTATGAAGGCCAGCGGAATGTGGGCTATCCCCTCTTTGGAACCGATCAGGGAGACTACCTCCTGGATCGGATCCAGTTCCACTCCGGTACGTTTTTTATACCAGCGACTCACTGCCTTTCTGAACTCGTTCATACCCGTATAGCTGGGATAACGATGATAGCGGGGCTCGCTGGCAGCCTCGGCCAGTTTTTTAATAATATTTTCAGGGGTGGGGAGGTCAGGATCGCCTACGCCAAGATCAATTACATCTACCCCGCGAGACATTGCCTCTGCTTTTTTCCTGTCCAGTTCCGCAAAAAGATATGGCGGAAGCTGCTTCAGTCTGTCTGCCTGTTCAATCGTTATCATCTTTTTAAAACCTTTGAATTTTACCTGTTATTTTTTCTTGGTTTAATGAGGTTTGCAGAAACACGCTATGTAGTTATGAAACTGTTGAATGAATTTCCTGAACAATAAAAAGCATCATATAACAAATCGAGGTTGGTGGAGATGTAAGGCAGAGAGTGGTCAGCTCTATAAACCTAAGCGAACCAATCGGTAACGCAGCAGATTCGCCGAGATCGATTTGTAGTTCATACTTTTAAAGGTCCTGAAGCCCCAGCACATCAAACATGGTGTACAGCCCATGGGGCTGCTTAACCACCCATGCTGCTGCCAGAGCAGCACCGCGGGCAAAATTGTCCCGGCTGTGGGCCCTGTGAGTTAATTCCAGTCTTTCGCCGGCACCGGCAAAATAGACGGTATGTTCACCAACGATGTCGCCTGCCCTGATAGTCTGAAGCCCTATCTCGGTATCGGTCCGCTCACCTATTATACCATGGCGAGCAAATACACCGACGTTGCCAAGATCACGCCCCACTGCCTGGGCCATCAGTTCGCCCAACTTCACCGCCGTGCCGCTCGGGGCATCTTTTTTCATCCTGTGGTGCGCTTCAACAATTTCCATGTCATAGTCGTTTCCAAGGATGGAGGCCACCTTGGCTGCCAATTTGAAAAGGACATTGACGCCTACCGCCATATTCGGCGCCTGAACACAGGGAAAATTCCGAGTCAGCTGTGCCAGTTCCTGTAGATTTTCCTGGCTCAGTCCCGTGGTGCCTATAACCATGGCCCTGTTTTTTGCCGCAGCCTTCCTGGCAATCTGCATGGTGGCTTCATGAAAAGTGAAATCAATGATGACATCCCCCCCATCAATAACAGCATCAAGCCCGTCGGCAACTTTGATCCCTGTCGGGCCATAACCGCCCAGATCACCTAGATCCTTGCCGAGGTCCGGGCTGTCCGCCCTTTCAAATCCGGCTCCAATCTGCAGGTCAGGATGCTCATTGACCATGTACCCGATACGTCTGCCCATGCGCCCTGCCGCACCTGCAATGATGACTTTTGTCATAATTTTCTCCTTCTATATCAGCCCGTAATCAGCAAGGGCAGCCTTGAGCCTGACCAAAGTTTCATCATTCATAGGAGAAAGGGGCAGGCGAGGTGTGCCTGACTTGATCTTTCCCATAAGTTCCAATGATTTTTTTGCCGGCACAGGATTTGTATCATAAAACATTGCCTGCATTAACGGGAAAAGCTTGTAATGCAGGTTTCTGGCTGTGGCCAAATCTCCTGCCAGGGCAGCATCCATCATTTGCGCCATATCCTTCGGCGCCACATTTGAGGTTACGGAAATCACCCCGGTAGCGCCTAACAGTACAGTGGGCATAGAGGTGAAATCATCACCGGACATTACGGCAAAGTCATCGGGACAAAGCCTGATTACCTCGCTGATCTGATTCAGGTCGCCGGATGCCTCCTTGATGCCGACGATATTATCGACACCAGCAAGCCTTGCAACAGTCTCGGGCAGAATATTGGAGCTGGTTCTGCTGGGCACATTATACAGGATGATGGGGATATCAACCGCTTCTGCCACAGTTTTATAATGCTGGTACAATCCTTCCTGAGATGGCTTGTTGTAGTAGGGAGACACCATCAATGCCCCATCCGCCCCGGCCTGCCTGGCATGTCTGGTCAGATCGATTGCCTCAGACGTACTATTTGAGCCGGAGCCGGCCACAACCGGCACCCTGCCGTTTACGGTTTTAACGGTCAGTTCCACCACCCGGTGATGCTCATCATGACTCATGGTGGCAGATTCACCGGTGGTACCGCAGGGAACGATGCCGTGAGTCCCGTTTGCAATATGAAATTCGATAAGATCGGCCAGAGCCTGTTCATCAACCCGGCCATCGGTAAAAGGCGTTACAATTGCGACAAAAGCTCCTCGAAAAATTGTCATCCTCTCTCTCCTTTTCAGATATAATTTAAACTTTATCTATTTTTTAAAAAACACTTTAGCGGTTGAATTTATTTTTTGCCAGGATAATCAGGATCAGAGTCTCACTTATTCCTGCAGGGCATCCGGGCCCATGGTTCCCTCATAAATACTGTGTGCCGGACCTTCAAGAAAGATGCCTTCATCCAGGTTCAAATGCCTGTCAGTTCCCTCTCCGATAACGGAAAAATGGATTGTCAACTGCTCTCCGCCCGAAGTAATTACCGTAACAGGAGGATTGGCATAATCCAAAAGAGCTGTTACGAGTGCGGAAGCTACAGCGCCGGTGCCGCAGGCCATTGTTTCACCTTCCACTCCGCGTTCATAGGTTCTGACCATCAATGTATCACCGGGGAGCACCTGGGCAAAATTGGCATTGGTGCCTGCAGGCTGGAATGTTTCGTGGAAGCGTATTTCCCTGCCCCAGTTAGCCACAGGGACCATACCCGCATCGTTGACCAGTATCACTGTATGCGGCACGCCGGTGTTAATAAAGTGCAGGGTTTGTTCCACATTTCCAATGGACAGGGGAATATTCAAGCGCAGATCGTCGGGGCTGGTCAGGCGTATCTTGACTGCCCTGCCCTCTTTTTTGATGATAAAGGCTTCGATCTCTCCTGCTGTTGTTTCAAACCGCATGGCTGCCGGGGCGATATTTTTTTCATAGGCAAATCTGGCCGCACAACGAGCTCCGTTACCGCACATTTCAGCCCTGCTGCCGTCACCGTTGTAAAATTGCCATTTAAAATGGGCTGTTTCGGAATTCTCAATCAGGATCAGGCCGTCAGCTCCAACGGCAAATCTTCTTCTGCAGACCAGGCGGGCAAATTCAGACTGATCTTCTTCGCGGATAAATTTTTCCCGGTGATCAATAATGCTAAAATCATTCCCTGTTCCGTTCAAATTTGCAAAAGAAACAGGAAATTTTAACTCCTCGCTATTCATCTACAGTAAAAATCAGTTTGATTAATTAACAAAGAATGTTGGTATAGTGACAGCTCAAAATCTATTCCAGAAAATCAGGAATGCTCTCATCCCTGATAAGTGTCTCGTAATTTTCTCGTTGGCGGATAACATAAAACTTGTCATCCTTTACCAGGACCTCCGCTGCCCGGGGCCGTGAATTGTAATTTGATGACATGGTAAAGCCATAGGCGCCACTGCTCATGATCGCCATGAGATCTCCCTGCTCAAAAGGAGGCAGTTCCCTGTCTCTGGCTAAAAAATCACCACTTTCACAGATCGGGCCGACCACATCAGCTTTTTGGAATGGTTTATCCGCTGCCCCATCAGCCTTCCGGTTTACCGGCATAATATCATGATGGGCGTCATATAAGCTCGGCCGGGCCAGATCATTCATGGCGGCATCCACAATGATGAAATTCTTTGTCCCGGTTTGTTTTGTATACAGGACCTGACTTACAAGAATTCCGGCATTCCCGACAATAACCCGGCCCGGTTCCAGTATCAGGGTGCACTTCAGGTCCTGCATCTCCTCCTTCAAGGCCCTGGCATACTCCTGAGGATGGGGCGGTTTCTCATCCTGGTAACGCACACCGAGCCCTCCTCCCAAATCCAGATATTTTATTGAAATACCAAGCGATTCAAGACGTTTGACAAACAGTTTGACCTTGTGCAGTGTTTCAGTAAAGGGTGAAATTTCAGTGAGCTGGGAGCCAATATGACAACTGACCCCCAGGATCTTGATATTCTTCATATCCCTGGCACGCAGGTAGATATTTTCCGCCTGTTCCATAGGAATGCCGAATTTGTTTTTTGCCAGGCCGGTAGAAATATAGGCATGCGTTTTGGGGTCCACATCGGGATTTATCCGGAAAGCAACCGGCGCTACCATTTCCTGCTCCTCGGCCACCTGCTGCAGCCGATCAAGTTCCTGTTCAGACTCAACATTAAACATAAGAATGCCCGATACGAGCCCGTAGCGCAATTCCTCCTCGGTCTTGCCGACTCCTGAATATATGATCCGGCGTGGATCGACTCCTGCCTTCAGAGATCGGTAAAGTTCGCCCCCTGAGACAATATCCGCTCCCCCGCCCAGGGTGGAAAAAAGGCGCAGGACAGCAAGATTGGAACAGGACTTGACCGCAAAGCAGGTCAGATGCGGCAGCTCTCCGAAACTCTTATCAAAGGTATTAAAATGATGCGTCAGAGTTGCACTGCTGTAAAGGTAAAAAGGGGTGCTGACAGCCTCGGCAATATCTGCTATTGCAACCGACTCACAGTACAATTCATTGTCTTTGAAGATGAAATGATGCATTGTTCTTTTATCGCTTTAATTTAATAAAATCCAATCTGCCTTGATTGCAGAGCAACAATTATTGTCCCCGCCCTTTTAAAGGCATAATCCCAGCAAGGAAATTGCCACCGAATATCAGGCCGTACCGGTGGCTTAATTTTTTATGGCACCGCTGGCGCTGCTGTCCAGACAAATGAAACAATATTCGAGTCCTGGCTGGAAAACAACCAGCCGGACCGGGAACGGACTTTATACAGGTACCGATACCCGTTTTTCAATTGTGTATCAGTATATAAAGCTGTTCTGCCCTCTCCTGGATCGCCCAGCGGTTCTCCGTCAATCTCCACAGGTTCTTCAAATTGTACCGGGCACCCCTGGCAGAATTCCTCTTCAGGAATACCGGCCCGGTAAACCTCAAAACTGTCAATTGACCGCAGCGGATCATCATTTTCCATTTTTGTCGGATAGCTCCACTGCAGCGTGACTCCTTTTTCATCAAGAGTGTACCGCAGATCACTTATTTTCTCAGGCACAAGCTTTTGAGGTGGAACCAGCGCCGTCTTATGGCCGCAACCAGCCAATAAGGTTATAAGCAAAAAAACAGTTGCGGTCGTGCAGCTGCGACAGTTCATAGTCCCAGATCGGTCTCGGCCTGTTCAAGGGCCTTAAGTACCGAGGTGTTTGCGGTACCACCCTGAGCAGTGCGGCTGTTAACAGAACCGGCAATCGCCAAGACACCGAATACATCCTCAGCGATACCAGCGCTGAATTCCTGCAGTTCCTCAAGCGTCAAGTCAGTCAATTCCTTGCCCTTGGCTATACAGTAGGCTACTGTCCGGCCGACGATCCCATGGGCCTGCCGGAATGGGATATTCCGTCGTACCAGGTACTCGGCCAAATCCGTTGCCGTCATAAAGCCTTTTTCCGCGGCCTGCTCAAGTACTTCCCGCTTGAAAGAAAGACCCGGCAGAAGTTCTATCATAACGGCCAATGACTGGGTTACAGTATCCACCGTGTCAAAAACCGATTCCTTGTCTTCCTGCAGATCCCGGTTATAGGTCAGGGTTAATCCCTTGAGCAGCGTCAACAATGCCATGAGATTGCCGACTACCCGGCCGCTTTTTCCCCGCACAAGTTCCGGAATGTCGGGGTTTTTCTTCTGGGGCATGATGCTGCTACCCGTGCAAAACCGATCCGCAATTTCAACAAAATCAAATTCCTGACTCGACCATAACACCAGTTCCTCGGAGAGCCGGCTCAAATGGATCTGGATCAGGCTACAGGCTGCCAGGAACTCAACCATAAAATCCCGATCACTCACCGCATCCATTGAGTTCGCGCTGATTGCGTCGAATCCCAGTTCCCGCGCCACAAACTCCCGGTCAATCGGCAGGCTTGTCCCGGCAAGCGCGCCACTGCCGAGCGGCAGCACGTTGACCCGTTTCAAACAGTCGCTCAACCGGGCTTTATCACGGGAAAACATCTCATAATAGGCCAGCAGGTGATGCGACAGCAGAACAGGCTGGGCCCGCTGCAAATGAGTATATCCCGGCATGCAGACCCCCAGATATTGCCGGGCCAGTGTGACAAATCCTTTCTGCAGTTCTGAAAGCCGGGCAATAATATCCTGGCACACCTCCCGCAGATAAAGCCGCATATCCAGTGCTACCTGGTCATTCCGGCTCCGGGCCGTGTGAAGTTTCTCGCCGGCTTCGCCCACCTTTTCAACCAGGGCCTTCTCAATATTCATATGGATGTCTTCCAGTTCAGTACGGAAGACGAAAACATTACTCTCGATCTCTGTTTCAATCTCAGACAGGCCGGACAGGATCAGTTCCAGCTCCGCAGGGCTGAGCAAACCGATCTTGGCCAGCATTTTTGCATGGGCCTTGCTGCCGGCTATATCATACCGGTAGAGCCGCTTGTCAAAATCAATTGAAGCACTGAATGTTTCAGTTGCCGGTGCGGTCTTTTCTGTAAAACGTCCGCCCCAAGGCTTATCAGTTCCTGGAGTTGTTTTCATTTTTTCATCAAAGCCGCAATCTGTAAGCGCAGGGCATTAAGCTTGATAAAGCCTGCAGCGTCCGCCTGATTATAAACCTCATCCTCTTCAAAGGTTGCAAAACTTTCCTGGTACAGTGACTGGTCGGACTTGCGTCCCACCGGCATGCAGTTACCCCTGTACAACTTCAGCCGTACCGTACCATTGACCATAACCTGTGTCTCATCCATGGTTTTCTGCAGTAATTTCATTTCCGGTGAAAACCAGAAGCCGTTATACACCAGTTCCGAGTAGCGGGCCACCAGGCTGTCACGGATCCTCATAACCTCACGGTCCATGGTAATTGTCTCCAGGTCCCGATGAGCCGTTCGTAAAATAGTGCCGCCAGGTGTTTCATAAACCCCGCGTGACTTCATACCGACAAAACGATTCTCCACCATATCAAGCCGCCCAATACCGTTTTCGCCGCCCAGCCTGTTGAGCTCCCGAAAAAGAGCACCCGGCTGCAGGGTTTTCCCGTTGATGGCCACGGGATTGCCCCCGATAAAATCAAGTTCCACATAGGTTGGAGTATCCGGCGCCTCCTCAGGAGCTTTCGTCATTTTGTACATTGCCGGATCAGGCTCATTCCAGGGATCTTCCAGAATACCTCCCTCAAAACTGATGTGCAGGAGGTTTTCGTCCGAACTGTAAGGCTTCTCCTTTGTCACCGGCACAGGGATATTATGCTCAGTTGCATAACTTATCAGCCGGGTGCGTGAGTTCAAATCCCATATCCGCCACGGTGCAATAATCTTCAGGTGCGGATTCAA
>JAFDBU010000041.1 GCA_019313095.1 Deltaproteobacteria bacterium
AAAATTCTTGGCAAAGAATACACCCTGAGGAGGCTTATTTCAGATGAGCGCAGAACAAGCAGTTGGAAAAATAGTACAGGTAATCGGTCCGGTTGTGGATGTTGAATTTGAACCGGGCAAACTTCCTTCCATCATGAACGCTCTCGCGGTCAGCAACCCGGCGATTAACGACGTCGAGGGCAACCTTATCATTGAGGTGGCCCAGCATCTTGGTGACAATGTTGTCCGCTGCGTTGCCATGGACCAGACAGACGGACTGGTACGAGGCATGGCTGCCAAGGATATGGGCAATCCCATTTTGATTCCCTGCGGCCAGAATGCTCTTGGACGCATCATGAACGTTGTCGGCCGTCCGGTTGACGGTTTGGGTCCGATCGAGTCTGACAAGATGCGGCCGATCCATAAACCGGCACCTGCTTTTACCGAACAGGACACCGAGGTTAACGTGCTGGAAACAGGTATTAAGGTTATCGATCTGCTTGTTCCGTTCCCCCGCGGTGGTAAAATGGGGTTGTTTGGGGGCGCCGGTTGCGGCAAGACTGTTGTAATGATGGAAATGGTTAACAACATCGCCATGCATCATGGTGGTATCTCAGTGTTCTGCGGTGTTGGTGAGCGTACCCGTGAAGGCAACGACCTGTATCATGAAATGAAAGAGTCAGGCGTTCTACCGAAAGCTGCCCTAGTATACGGCCAGATGACTGAGCCACCAGGAGCCCGTGCTCGTGTCGGTTTGACCGGACTGAGTGCTGCTGAATATTTCCGTGACGAAGAGGGGCAGGACGTTCTCTTCTTTGTTGATAATATCTTCCGTTTCACCCAGGCTGGATCTGAGGTTTCCGCTCTGCTCGGCCGTATTCCTTCAGCAGTTGGTTACCAACCGACCCTTGGTACCGACCTCGGTGAATTGCAGGAGCGCATTACCTCTACAACAAAGGGATCGATCACCGCTGTCCAGTGTGTCTACGTTCCTGCTGACGACCTGACAGACCCTGCTCCGGCCACAACATTTGCCCACCTTGACGGGACAGTTGTTCTTTCCCGGCAACTGGTTGAGCTGGGTATCTATCCTGCAGTGGACCCGCTTGATTCGACTTCCAGAATCCTTGATCCCAACGTACTTGGTGAAGATCATTATCAGGTATCACGCGGCGTCCAGGTTACCCTGCAGAAATACAAAGAGTTGCAGGATATCATTGCTATCCTTGGTATGGATGAACTTTCCGAAGAAGACCAGGTCACTGTTACCAGGGCCCGTAAAATCCAACGCTTCCTGTCGCAGCCGTTCACTGTTGCCGAGGTATTCACCGGTATGGCCGGTAAATATGTAAAGGTTGAAGATACTGTCCGCGGCTTCAAGGAAATTCTCGAAGGCAAGCATGATGAACTGCCGGAAAGTGCCTTCTATATGGTCGGCACCATTGAAGAGGCAGTTGAGAAGGCTGCCAAGTCAAAGGCTGAAGCGTAAGTTGCAACCCCCATTGATATTGCGGATGTAAGGAAAGAACATGGCTGAAAAAATTAAACTTGAAGTGGTTACTCCCAAGGGGGCGATAATCAGCGATGCTGTTGATATTGTCACTGCTCCCGGTTTTGCCGGTGAATTCGGAGTGCTGGCCAATCATGCCCCCTTTTTAAGTACCATAAAAGTAGGCACTCTCCGCTATAAAAAGGATGGTACCGAAGAGGAACTTATGATCAGCGGCGGTTTCTGTGAGGTTTCCAGTAATAAGATTACCTTTCTCGTAGAATCTGCCGAACGCGGTCGTGAAATTGATGTTGACCGTGCTCTGCGCGCCAAGGAACGTGCGGAGAAGAGATTGCTGCAGGCCAGACAGCAACAGGAAAAAATTGATCGGACCAGGGCGGAAGCGGCTCTGCAGAGAGCCTTGGCCAGATTGCGTATTGCCGAACGCCAAAAGTGATTAAAATAGACTTGCAATAGCAAAATCAGAAGTTTTAAATAAAGGCCGTCCTTAGGGGCGGCCTTTTTTTCAGTTATTGGACCAATGGAGGGGGAACCACCAGAGGAGGAACAGATGAAACCCAAAGAACGACTTGCCATTCCCAGGCAGAAAGCTGAAGAACTAGCAGTTGCTGAGCGCATTACCAACTTTGACGAAGTAACATTCGGTTTCGACGAAGAAACTGCCATTAAGGAGGCCAACCGCTGTTTGCAGTGCAAAAAACCACCATGCAGGGATGGCTGCCCGATCCATAATGATATACCAGGATTTATCCGTTTGCTCCGCGAGAAAAAATTTGAAGAGGGCTACTGGAAGGACAGGGAAACAAATTCGATTCCGGCCGTCTGTTCCAGGGTCTGTCCGCATGAATTTCAATGCGAGGGCTCCTGCATCAGGGGCAAAAAAGGCGACCCGGTGGCTATCGGCATGCTGGAGCGTTTTCTAGTGGACTGGATGGTGGCAAACAAGAAAAACATGCTCAAACCGTGTGCCATGCCCAAAGGCAGAAAGGTGGCCATCGTCGGTTCCGGGCCTGCGGGCATGACTTGTGCTTTCAATCTCGCCCATGAAGGGTATCAGTGTACTATTTTTGAAAGCTTGCCTGCCTTTGGCGGCATGCTGACTGTAGGCATCCCGGCTTATCGGCTGCCCCGTGATGTTATAAACGCCGAGTTTGACGCCCTGGTCAACTGCGGTGTTGAAATAGTCAATAACATTACCATCGGCAAGGATAAAACTCTGACACAATTGAAAGAAGATGGCTACGAGGCTGTTTTTGTCGGTATCGGAGCTCATGCCAGCCGAAAATTGGGTATTGAGGGTGAAGACCTTCAAGGTGTTATGCACGGGGTTGATTATCTTCGCCGAGTGAACCTGGGAGAATCCCTCAACCTTGGTCCCAATGTTGTCGTGGTGGGAGGCGGCAACGTTGCCATCGACGTGGCAAGAACAGCACTGCGTACAGGCTCAGACAAGGTTTTTATCCTTTACCGCAGGACCAAGAAGGAAATGCCCGCTTCCCAGGCGGAAATCCATCACTTGGAAGAGGAAGGAGTCAAAATAGAATTTCTGGCGGCACCGGTGAAAATACATGGAGATAAAGGCAGGTTGACTAAAATTGAATGTATCCGCATGGAACTGGGTGAATGCGATGCATCGGGCCGCTGCCGCCCGGTGCCTGTTGCCGATTCCAACTTTATGATAAAAGCGGATGCAATTATCCCGGCCATCAGCCAGGATGTTCAACATATGGCAGAATCAGACGTCAAGCTCGGCCTTTCCCGCTGGAAGACATTTGAAGTGGATGAAATAACTATGCAGACCTCGGTTGATTGGATATTCGCGGGCGGAGATGCTGTTTTAGGCCCTCAGACTGCGGCAAAAGCTGCCTATCAGGGTAAAGAGGCTGCTGAATCGATCATCCGTTTTCTGGAAGGCAGGGACCTAAAGGAGGGGAGAATCCCGGAACCCGAAGAGACGGAAGAAAGCAAAGAGTAAGTCTGATTTATATTGAAGATTTACCAGGCTTCTCCACTTTATTTTTCCCGCTGCCACATTTAAATAAGCCGAGACAGTTACAGATACGCGTAGCAGGGAATTAGGCATATTTCTTATATAGTCTGATTCCCTGCAACAAAGAAGATGAGGCAGCGTCAGCATCTCAAAACAACCTAATCGCTGCAGCCGCAGCTCTCAACCTCCGCCCAGCAATCGAAACAGTGTATTCTCCCATCCTCCTCCCAACTGCATGCCTCAGGCTTTACCTTACTGCCGCACACCTGGCATATTAGATACTCTTGCCCTTTAACCTGCTTTTCCTGCTCTGTATTATCCTGCTTTTTACTTTTCATCGTTTTTCCCGCACTAAATAATCTGTCTCCCCCCAAAAAAATATGGCTTTTTGGGGGGTAACCTATTATTCTGATAATAGAAATTTGTGAGGAGTATACCAATGGCAGCAAGCGCTGAAAATAAAGAGCGCCGGCAGTACACGCGGTCACCTGTTTCAAGCGGCGTGATAGCGGTCCTCATAACTTCTTCTCCTGAAGTCATCGGGGCGGTTACCGATATATCTTTGGGAGGCGTCAAGATCACCTACCATAACCCCACAAACAGAAAAATAGATTTTGGCAAGCTTAAACTTGACCTCATTTCCGACGATCGCCTTGTTGAAACAATTCCCTGCATCAATGCCTGGGACCATGCTTTAGAATCCAGTGAATTTGACGCTGCCGGAGACCTGCGACAGTGTGGTATCCAATTCGAACCCCTCAACCCAAATCAACTCTTTCTTCTGCGCGGCTTCATAAACCGTTGTGCTCTTGAAACAACTCTGACCAACAAGCAACCGGAAGTGCCGGAGACCTCCCAGCAGTAGATATTATTCACCCACGCTGATTTCCCGAAGATGTCTCTTTATATTATTTTATAAAGATATCAATATCTTTTCACCTAGGCCTGAATCAAGAATTTGTAACGCATTACCCTGGTTGACAGCAATCTCAAGATAACCCCTGCTGCCAACTATTGCCAACACCTCACCAACTCCTTGGTCAGCATAGGCAGGCTGGACCCCGGTGATTACTGTATCCTTCACTTTTATTTTGACAGTGGTCTTTAGATCACCGTACAGATCATCCAGGCTGCTTCCGATTATGTTGGTCTGGAGATTACCGAAATGATCAATGCCGATTACTGCGCCGGTTATGACTCTTTGTCCCCTGTCAATCTCAGCATCTGCTGTCTCTAGTTTTTTTAATGCCAGTGGAGCAATAACCGGCCCCACAGTTTCCGGATTAAGACCTGCAGCCAGCTCAGCCGCTACCGGGGCCAGAATATCCCTGCCATGAAACGTACCGCTGACCGGTGAAAGATAATACTGTTCACACTGCACTTCATAGGCTGCCTGAAAATACTTGCTTTTAAGAAAAAGTCCTAGCACACCGTTGTCAGGTGCCAGGAAGAAATGGTCATCGGCATGCAGCAGGATGAGTTTACGGCTGCTCCCCACTCCGGGATCGACGACTACAAGATGAACCGTCCCTGCCGGAAAGAATCTATAAGCTGACCTGATCAGGAAAGCAGCCTGAGGGATATTCTGCCTTTCAATCAGGTGACTCAGGTCAACAATAGCTACCTCAGGAGTCCGTGTGAGGATAACTCCCTTGATGACGCCGACATACTCATCCGTCAGGCCGAAATCCGTTGTCAGGGTTATAATTCTAGGCATAATTCTTCCTAGCAGACAGGATATATTTTACCCGCTGCACCAGTGGGGGATGACTGTAATATATAGCAGCATACCAGGGATGCGGATGCAGGTTGGCCAGGTTGTCCTTACCCAGTTTTATCAGGGCCTTTGCCAAAGGGCCGGGGGATTGTGTCAGCTTTATGGCAAAGTTGTCAGCCTCAACCTCATGACGCCGGGAAAGATAGGCCATAAAAGGCTTCAAGGGAAAAAGCACCAGGGAGCCGATAAAGGCTACCAGCAGAAGCTTGCTGTGCATGCTCGGGATGTCAAGCCGGAAAAGCCCAGCCAGGTAATCAGAATTTGTCAGCCTGTAAGCCGCATAAAATCCAATCAGGGCAAAAATCTGGCTTAATACCAGCATTTTTAAGATATGCTTCTTTTTCCAATGCCCGGCTTCATGAGCCAGGATGGCTATAATTTCGTCATCCTCATGGTTGGCCAGCAGGGTGTCGAACAGAACAATTCTTTTGACATGGCCGATACCGGTAAAATAAGCATTGCTGTGACTCGACCTTTTGGAAGCGTCCATAGTAAAAACCCTGTTGACCTTAAGACCTATCCTGGACATGGTCTCTCTGATGCGTTCTTCCAGGGTACAGTTTTCAATGGGGCTGAATTTGTTAAACAGAGGCTCAATCACATATGGTGAAACATAAAGCAGAAACAGGCTGAAAAGCAGAACAAAAATCCAGCCTGCCAGCCACCATGTATCAGGCAAAGTCAGAATCAGCCATAAAATCATGTAAAACAGAAACCCCATGAGCAGGGTATTTACAAGCAGTGATTTAAACAGATCCTGAAGCCAGAGCCCTAATGTCTGGTTGGAAAAACCAAAGCGTTTTTCCAGAACAAAAGTGTTAAAAAGGGAAAATGGCAGCTTGATAAATGTTTCAGCATAGATAAGGACCAGGAAAAATACGACCCCTGAAGTAACCTGAGACCAGCTGTTGGCTGCAATTTGATTGTTGAGCCAGTTAAGCAGGCCGCCAAAAAGAAATATGAGGGTTATTCCGGTTGAAACCAAGGCTTCAACTCTGCCGAGTCGGCCATGGGCAACAGTATAATCCCGCATCTTCCCCAGTGTCACAGCAT
>JAFDBU010000042.1 GCA_019313095.1 Deltaproteobacteria bacterium
AAAACAGACTGAACCTTGAAATAGCACAACCTCATTATGCCTATCCCATTCAGGACCCGGTACATTACCAAATAAGCAGCGACCTTAAACCAGACCTTGAGCCCGGTTATTACAACCCCACAGACAACAATGTTCCCATTGCAATTCTTGACAGCGGCCTGACCGTTAACAGTGGACTGGATAAGTTCGTATTCTCATCCCTGGATGTTATGGATCCCGAGGCCCCGATGAGTGATACCCTGGGGCATGGAACACAAATGGCGCTAATCGCCTCGGGCTTTGTCAAGCCTCATGCTACTACCACTGCCAGTGCATCTTATATCCCGATCATCCCCATAAGGGCATTTGATGACAACGGCTATACAACCGATCTGAAGATCGTAGACGCAATTAACTTTGCCTTGAAAAACAATGCCAGGGTCATGAGCCTGAGCTGGGGCAGTGAGACCAGAAGCGATATTATGGAAAAATCATTCACCGAAGCCGGCAACAGAGGTCTCATAATTGTAGCATCCGCAGGCAATAAACCCACCGGCAAACCGGTATATCCGGCCGCCTATCCCTCAGTCATCGGTATCGGAGCTTTGGGACCCGATAACAAAATCTGGGAAAACTCCAACTTCGGCGATTTTGTCACGTTTTATGCCCCGGGATTCGCTCTCCTGCCTGTGGGATACAAAGGAGAACCCGGAATGTATGCCGGCACCTCCATATCAACTGCTTTCACCGCCAATACCATTGCGGGCTACCTTTCTGAGAATCCAAACGCTACACAGCAAGAAATAAGCAATTACCTAAATAAAACATTCAAGTAATTATCATGACCTGGTTTGTTCTTTCCCTTACTGCTGCCCTTTCCATTGCTGCCAGGGATGTATCAATTAAAACCTATGATGATCTTGATCCGTCTGAAATTGCCTTTCTTGAACTTTTCTGGGCCCTACCCTATTTTTTCCTGGGCTATCTCCTTATCGAAATTCCGCCTTTGGACCAGACCTTCTGGATTACTTTTGTTCTCTCAATCCCAATCAATATTCTGGCCTATATTCTCTATCTTTATGCCATAAAAATATCCCCTATTTCATTATCAATACCCTTTCTGGCCTTTACCCCTGCCTTTATGGTACTGACCGGTTTTTTTATTCTGGCTGAGACCATAAACCTGTGGGGTGGACTGGGAATAGGCCTCATAGTTCTTGGCGGTTATATTCTGCACTTCAGGAATGATCAGAAGAATTTTCTGGCCCCTTTTTCATCCTTTTTGAGTGAAAAAGGCTCCTGGTTCATGCTCATTGTCGCCATCCTCTTTGCTTTTGCCGCGGTAATTGGAAAGAAAGCTATTATTCACTCATCACCTCTCTTCTTTTCATACTTCTTTTTTCTTACCTTTAATATTACCGTACTGACCTCTCTGTTACTCGGACGCAAAAACAACTGGCAGAAGATTATTCGCAATACGCCAAGAGGTTGGTGGCTCGGCACATTACTCATGATACATATCAGCTTTCATGGCCTTGCTATTGCTGTTTCAAAGTCAGTCTACATGGTCGCAGTAAAGAGAAGTAGTATTCTCTTCAGCGTCCTTTTAAGCTGGCTCATCTTACGGGAAACCGATATCCGCTACCGCGGACTAGGCACCCTGCTTATGTTTGTCGGTATGCTCTTTATAACGGTACTGGGCTAAACGATATTCAATGTGTAGAAACAATATTTTTTAACCCGGCTGAAAAAAAACTGCCCTTAAGATCCCACCCTGTCTGGATTTATTGAACTTCCCCTTAACATACAACATATTGTGGTGGCTTTTCCTTTGACACACAACCCGCTTTATTCTATATTTTCATTTTTCCAAAAAGTTCAGGAACGTAAACGTTCGCAGGCGAACAAGCTTTGTCCTGTTATTATATATAATAATTTCAGGTAAATATTGATATTGTTGGGCCGTACTTATTAGGCCGAAAATTATACACATACCCCAAACACACTAATTGTTTTAGAGTTAAGGAGTCCTGAGTATGAAACTGCCGATCAACCGTGAAGATGCCATCAGGGAATGGAATCGATTTGAAGATTATCTTGTATCTGAACGATATTCTGTCCGTGATCCCAAAACAGGGAAACCCATAGAGAAAAATCTCACCGAAGTCTTAAAAAGAATCGGCAAGGAGTTCTCCTATCCGGGTATAGCCAAGGCCCTTTTAAATCATCAGTTTATAACTGCCACGCCATTCCTGATGAATGGCGGCAATCCCTATACCCAGCGTAAAGGTTATTACTCCTGTTACCCTCTGGGCAATGTTGAAGACTCCACTGAAGCCATATTTGACATGGAGCGCGACCTGGTAACCATTTTCCAGCATTCCGGCGGCGGCGGTATTGACGTTTCAGGTATACGCCCCAAGGGTTCTCCGGTTGACAACGGTCAGGGCACCGCCTCCGGCCCGGTTTCCTTTGCCAAGGGGTACTCGCACCTTTCGGCCCGCATAAGTCAGGGCGGGAAAAGACGCGGTGCTCTCATGATCCAGGCGGATTGGGATATTAAGGACATAAAGGAACTCATCACCTTTAAAGGTGACAATCCGGGCATTTACACCGGCTGCAATGTTTCGGTCAACGTTACCAGTGAGAAATTCTGGGATGACGAAGAATTGATCCAGTTGATTGCCGAATATATCTGGAAATCAGGAGACCCCGGCCTGCTTTTTACCAAAAAAAGCATGGAAAACACACCGGTACCCCCAAAATACAACCCTGTCTTCTCCAATCCTTGCGGTGAGTATCTTTCCACTAAGGATACAGCCTGCAACCTGCTGACAGTCAATTTGCATAAATGCCTTGCTGGAAAATTCCCCGATTATCTGAACAATGTCTATGAAAACGGAAGACTGGCAGCATTAGCAGGAAATGAAATCCTTGATCTGGGCGGCTTTCCGCCCATTGAACGGATCAAGAAAAACACTCTGAAATTCAGACCAATAGGCATCGGCTTTACAGGCTTGCAGCATGCCATGAATCACTACGATATATCTTATGCTGATGAGCATGAAGCTCCCAAATTTGCCAAGGCCACCCAGCTCATGCTTATGCTCGGTTCAATGCAGGGTAGTCTTGATTATGCTGAATTCCACCGAAAAAAAACGGGCCAGAAACTGGAGGTCCGTGAATGGAACATCGAATATGTCAAAAAAATTGCCAGGGAAGCGAAGGAATTCGCTGCTCAGCTGCCGCGCAAGACAACCTGGCAGAAACACATCAAGAGAATTTTTGATACGGTTATCAAACAGGGTGGATTGTACAATTCCGTTACGACCTCACAGGCCCCGACCGGTTCTATTTCGCAGCTGATGCGGGTTGCCTGTACCGGTGTGGAACCTTATTTCTCAATGATACAATCACGCCGGGTGAAGGATGCCGACGGTTCCTGGAAGGAATTTACTCTGGTTCCCATTGAATTTTATGATTACGATGAAAACAAACTTGCTTGGATCGAAAACCAGACAGCCCACAACATTCCTCCGCTACAGCAAATTAGAATCCTTGAAGCATGTCAGACCTTTAATCACACTGCTGTTTCGAAAACCATCAACCTGCCGGCAAAGACTAGTGTTGAATATATCAAAGAAATGCTGATCGTGGCCCGTGACAGCAAACTCAAAGGCGTCACCATGTTCCGCGATTCATCCATGACCGGAGTCCTGAGCGATTCAGCAGCCAAATCCTCTAAAAAAACCGGGACGCCCTTCTCGGATCTTGCTGAACGCTGTGGCTCCACCTTCAAGTTCAGCGGCCCGGCCTCTCTATATGTTACAGCTAATAAGGGTGATAACGAACATGTGCGCGAGGTCTTTATCAATACCACCAAGTCCGGCTCAACCATCCATGGCATGTGCGAATCTCTGGGCCGCGTCATTTCCGTGGCCCTGCAGCATGATTACCGACTGGTGAATAAAATAGCCCGGACTCTGGAGGATATATCATCTGACTCAGTATGGTCCAACAGTGCTCTTGGCAGGGTGTTCTCCATACCGGCGGCCCTTGCCAAGGTATTGGATAAATGTGCGCCTGAGATCAACGGCAAGGAAGATCCAGACCCTTATGAGGAGCCGTCCTCATATTCTTCCTGCCCTGCATGCGGGAAACTCACCCTGCGCCGTAGCGGCGGTTGCAGTCAGTGCGTCAGCTGCGGCTACTCAACATGTTAACTTTACAAGGCAAAGAGTGACAATCTGCGTGATACAACC
>JAFDBU010000043.1 GCA_019313095.1 Deltaproteobacteria bacterium
GGTTATCAGATCTCACCGCTCCTGTGGGAAAAGGTGCGAAGGGGCCTTTCGGCCGGCCGGGTGCAGTCGGTTGCCGTCAGGATGATCTGTGACAGGGAAAGTGAAATTGAAAAATTCAAGCCCGAGGAATACTGGACAATCACTGTCGGGTTGGAGGGGCAAAACCCGCCGCCGTTCACCGCCAAACTAGATAAAATCTCCGGTCGCAAAGCAGCCGTAAAGAATGAAGAACAATCAGCTGCTATTGTCGCAACCCTGGCGAAAGCTGACCACATAATAAGTGCAGTTGACAAAAAAGAACGGAGGCGCTATCCAAGCCCGCCGTTTATTACCAGTACACTGCAGCAGGAGGCCAACAGGAAATTGCGCTACCCGGCAAAAAGGACCATGGGACTGGCCCAAAAGCTCTATGAAGGAATTGAGTTGGGTGATAAAGGTCCTGTGGGTCTGATAACCTATATGCGGACGGATTCCACCCGGATCAATAATGAGGCCCTGACCGAGGTGCGGGAGTACATTCAAAAAAATTACGGCCAGGATCTTCTGCCGCCAAAACCTGTTTTCTATAAAACTTCAAAGGCTTCACAAGATGCCCATGAGGCCATCCGTCCGACCGATGTCACCTTAACACCTGAAAAAGTCGCACCTTTCCTGGAAAAGGGATTGCTCAGCCTGTACACCCTGATCTGGAAACGCTTTGTGGCATCACAGATGTGTCCGGCCGTTTATGATCAGACCACTATTTCCATCAAGGCCGACAAATACATGCTCAAGGCCCAGGGTGCCATTCTGCGCTTTAAGGGTTTTATGACCCTTTACGTGGAATCCGAAGAAGAGAATGACGACACTGATGCAAAGGCTGGAGGGGCAAATAAGAATGAACCCGTTATAGCGGATGTAACCGCCGGCGAAAAAGTCAAGGTCCTGAACGTTGAGCCGAAACAGAATTTTACCCAGCCACCGCCGCGTTATACTGAAGCAACCCTTGTCAAGGCGCTGGAAGAAAACGGGGTGGGCCGGCCCAGTACGTACGCCTCTATCATCTCGACCATCCTGGACAAGGATTATGTTATGCAGCAGCAAAGAAAATTTGTGCCGACTGACCTCGGAAAACTGGTCAATGATCTGCTGGTGGCCCATTTCCCCCATATAATGGATATTGAGTTTACCGCATCCATGGAGGAAAATCTGGACAAGGTTGAAGAGGGTAAAAGCAATTGGGTAAATCTTCTGCAGGGCTTTTACGGTCCGTTTGAGAAGAATCTTTCGGCTGCCAAGCAGGATATGAAATCTGTCAAAAAGCAGGGAATCCCGACAGGAATACAATGCAAGCTCTGTGACGGAAAACTGGTTATCAAGTGGGGCAGAACAGGCGAATTTCTGGCCTGTGAAAATTACCCCACCTGCACATTCACGCAGAATTTCAAAAAGGATGAAAACGGTACCATCATACCGGTTGAAAAAGAAGAGCCGGTTGAATCGGGCGAAAAGTGTGAAAAGTGCGGCCGACCCATGGTTTATAAGCAGGGACGTTTTGGGGAGTTCCTGGCCTGTTCCGGTTTTCCGGAATGTAAGCATATTAAGGCCCAGACAACAGGAGTCAAATGTCCTGAGAAAAACTGTACCGGCGAAATTGTCCAGAAAGTTTCCAAGAAAGGTAAAATTTTCTTCAGCTGCAGCAGGTTTCCCAAGTGCAAATTTGCTACCTGGGACAGACCTGTACCTCGGAAATGCTCGCAATGCGGCAAGCCGTTTCTCCTTGAAAAAAAGACAAGAAAAGGAGCGGTTCTGCAATGCATGGATACTGATTGCGGTTATTCAGAACCTTTAACCTGACCAGATTTTATGAAAAGAACATCCGGCTTCACTCACCCTGAACTCCTCCTTATTGTGGAATATCCATGCAGCAGGTAAAGAAGAAACTCCGCACCAAAAGCAGCCGGGAACTTGCCAAGTTCTGTGCCCGGGCTGCCCTGGAAAAAAAGGCTGAGGATCCTGTCATCCTCGATGTCAGAAAACTCTGCTCCTTCACCGATTTTTTTGTCATTATGAGCGGCCGGTCGACCAGGCATGTGCAGGGGCTTGCAGAAGCAATAGAAACTGAACTCCGGAGCAAGCGCCTCTCAACCTCCAAAGCCGAAGGTCTTAATGAGGGCACCTGGGTGCTGCTTGACTATAATGATGTCGTGGTTCATATCTTTTACTCAGAAACCAGAAAATTTTACGATATTGAGGGGTTATGGCATGATGCACCCCGAGTTTTACTGGATGATAAGCCAGCGGCCCGAATATGAGAACAGCACCTCCTATCTTACTGGCTATTCTAGACGGCTGGGGTGCGGGCCCCCAGACTGATTCAAATGCCATTTACGTAGCTAACACCCCCAACATGGACCGTTGGCAAAGCAGTTATCCCTACACCACACTGCTGGCCCATAACGGAGCTGTCGGCTTGCCGGAAGGCCAGATGGGCAATTCAGAGGTGGGCCATCTCAATATTGGTGCCGGCCGCATCGTCTATCAGGACTTTACCCGGATCAACCGCGCTATTGAATCGGGTGATTTTTTTGACAATGAAATTCTGAGGAACACCTTCAGCGCGGCTGCAGAAAAAAGATCCGCCATCCATCTCATGGGTCTTATTTCAGATGGAGGCGTCCACAGCCATTTAAACCATGTCTTGGCGCTGCTCAAAATGGCTGCAAATCATGGCCTTAAAAAAGTCTATATCCATGCCTTCATGGATGGCCGGGACACCCCTCCCACCAGCGGCCTCGATTATATCAGGCAGCTGCAGCATGAACTGGTCTGGATCGGCACAGGCCGCCTGGCCACAATTTCAGGCCGCTTCTACGCCATGGACCGTGATAAGCGTTGGGAAAGAGTAAAAATTGCCTGGCAGGCAATAGTTGACGGCCATGGTGTTCATGGGCGTGACCCGGCGCAGGCAGTGAAAGATGCCTATCACCGGGGTGAAACGGATGAATTCATAAAACCTGTTGTCCTGCTTGATGAAAGCGGTGTGCCGGTTGCAACGGTAAGGGATAATGATGTTGTCCTCATGTTTAATTTCAGGGCCGACCGCGTCAGGGAACTGACCCATGTCTTTACGGATACAGAGTGGCATGAATTTACCATAAATCATCGGCCTGCCTTAGCAGCGTATGTGACTTTTACGCAATATGACAAAAATTTCACCCTGCCGGTTGTTTTTCCCCCTCTCAGCATGAATCATATCCTGGCCGAGGAGATCAGTCAGGCAGGCCTCAGACAGCTGCGTATTGCAGAAACAGAGAAATATGCCCATGTGACGTATTTTTTCAATGGTGGCAGGGAAGAACCTTTTCCCCTTGAAGACCGGGTTCTGATTCCCTCACCAAAAGATGTTGCAACCTATGACCTGAAACCGGAGATGAGCGCCTATCTCGTGACCCAACAGCTTTTACAGCGCCTAGAAAATGACGACTATAATTTTATTGTCCTCAATTTTGCCAATGGCGACATGGTGGGACACAGCGGCAAAATGACGGCTGCGGTTAAGGCCTGTGAAGCTGTAGACGACTGTCTCGGCCAGATTGTTGAAAAATTCACGGCACAAGGGGGAAATGTTATTGTCACTGCTGATCACGGCAATGCCGAAACCATGCGCGACCCAAATTCAAACAGCCCTTTTACGGCACATTCCTCCAACCCGGTGCCTTTTATCTTGATCAGCGGTAAATACAAAAATGCAAAATTACGCCAGGGCGGCGCTCTTTGTGATATCGCCCCCACCATTCTCAGTCTGCAGGGTCTGCCCATCCCTGCGGCAATGACAGGTAAAAGCCTTATAATTCCATAATTGAGCAGTTTACTGTGATCTTGCTTCTTGCTTTTTCAGAGAAATTTCTGCTAAACAAAACGTGAACAGTGTTTCACAGCTATAGAATGCTGAACCGATACCGTAATTTCAATAACAACAAAATGCTCTCATGAATTATATAAGTACTAGGGGGGGAATTTCTCCAATACCCTTCAAAGACGCAGTAATGATGGGCCTTGCAACGGACGGCGGCCTCCTGCTGCCTGAAGTTTTGCCGCGGGCAGATTCAAAAACCCTGGACCGCTGGCAGTCATGTTCCTTTCCGCAACTGGCCTCGGAAATCTTCCGGCTGTTTATCACTGATATTAGCATTGACCTCCTTGATGAACTTATAAGTCGTTCGTACTCGACATTCAGTCACCCCGAGATTACGCCTCTGGTCCAAAAGGGAGATCTGTTTATCCTGGAGCTTTTCCATGGACCGACTTTGGCCTTCAAGGATGTGGCACTACAGTTTCTCGGGAATGTTTTTGAACATATTCTGCAGGAAACCCGGAGCACGATGAATATAATCGGCGCCACCTCAGGAGACACCGGCTCTGCAGCAATCTATGGAGTGCGGGGCAAAGAGCGCATCAATATTTTTATCCTGCATCCCTATAAAAGGGTGAGCCCGATTCAGGAACTGCAGATGACAACCGTGGTTGATCCCAATGTCTTCAACCTTGCCATCAAGGGGAATTTTGATGACGGCCAGGCTATTGTCAAGGCCATTTTCAATGATCTCCCTTTTAAAAACAGATATCACCTGGGTGCGGTCAACTCCATTAACTGGGCCCGTATTCTGGCCCAGGTCGTCTACTATATTTATGCCTGGCTCAAGATCAGGAACAAAACCGGTGCTGCGTCCATTGAGTTTTCCGTGCCGACCGGAAATTTCGGGGATATCTTTGCCGGCTACATTGCCAGAATCCTCCTGCCCGAGGGTGCAATCCGCAAACTTATCCTGGCAACCAATGAAAACAACCTGCTCACCCGTTTTGTCACCAAAGGAGACTACTCAGTAGCCAAGGTCGTGGCAACCAGCAGCCCATCCATGGATATCCAGGTAGCGAGCAATTTTGAACGCTACCTCTATTATCTTTACGGATGCGATGCAGAGAGGACCAGGCAGGATTTTGAGCAGTTTTCACAGACCGGCAAACTTGTCTTTGATCAGGACCTTCTGCGCACCATTCAGCAGGATTTCAGCTCAAAAAGTGTCAATGAGGATGAAACGCTGAACACAATCAGAAGGTTCTACGAGGAGCATGACTATCTTCTCGACCCCCATACCGCAGTAGGAGTAAATGGCGCCCAGTCATGCAGGTCAGGTGATATACCGGTCGTCTGTCTTGCCACAGCCCATCCGGCCAAATTCGGTACTGCTGTAACAAAGGCGATCGGCAGAGAACCTGAACTGCCGCCACCACTAAGAGGCCTTCAGGGCAGGGAATCCAGATGCGAGATATTGGATCCGGATGTCAGGCTGGTACAGAATTTTATTGCGCATCATGCTCTGTTATAGGGATCCTCTTTAATAATTTTTTCCTTGGCATGGAATTGTTGAGATGATTGACATGCAGGAATATAAAATAAAGGTCGATGAGGCTGTCAGCTTCCTGAAGGCA
>JAFDBU010000044.1 GCA_019313095.1 Deltaproteobacteria bacterium
CCGCCGGAAAAAATGGCAAGATCCGAGGTGCCGCCGCCGATGTCAAGCAGTCCGACGCCAAGATCCATTTCCTCACGGGATAACACGGCATTTGCTGAGGCTAATGATTCCAGGACAATGTCGGCGACATCAAGTCCTGCTCTGTTGCAGCACATGACGAGGTTGTGGATGGAAGTAGTGTCACCGGTCACGATGTGGACATTGGTTACCAGCCTAACTCCTGTCATACCCATAGGATCCTGAATGCCGGTGTGATCATCAACCATAAATTCCTGGGGTAGAACATGGATTATCTGCTGATTTTGTGAGAGGTTAACTGCCCTGGCAGCATCAATAACCCGATCGATATCGTCCTGGCGGATTTCACGGTTCTTGATCCCGACAATTCCGGGACTGTTGAAGCCCTTGATATGACTTCCGGCAATGCCAACGCAGACAGTATTAATTTCACACCCTGCCATTTCCTCTGCCTGTTCAACAGCCATGCGAATGGAGTGCACCGTGCTTTCGATATTGACAACCACGCCCTTTTTTAAACCGATGGAGGGATGGGTGCCGATGCCGATAATCTCGACCTTGTCCTCAAAAATCTCGCCAATGACAGCACAGATTTTGGTGGTGCCGACATCAAGTCCTACGATCAATTCTCCCCGCTGCTTTTTTTCCATGTATTTCATCCCTGATTTATTCTGTCGGATTCAAGTTTCCCAACCAGAATTGTATCCTTCTTATAGTCCAGACGGATATATGAGACTTCAGAAAATTCCTGAGTTTTGTAGAGATCCTTCAAAACTTTAACTAGGCTTTTGTATCGTGTTGAGATTTTTCCATCACTGCCCATATAGATCGGGAAAGGTTTGTCAAGCAGATAGAGAACGAGTTCTCCGTTTTCAGCAAGGTGGATTTCAGAAATATTTTGTTCAGGTAGGATAGGGTTGTTTCTATTGGCCAGTTTCAGTAATGCATAGACATCCTGAAGCGGTTCGGGAATATTTTCGGATGTCACAGAATTGAATTGAAATTTTTCAAGCCCGGTGATAACAGGAAAGTCGAGTTCCTGGGAAGGATTGACAGCTGCAATGATCCCGCCTCTGTTGTCAAGGTAGAAGAGGCCGGTTTCCCTGTTCAATAAGGCCACGGGATTTTTTTCCTGCAGGATTATCAACAAACGATTCGGCCAGTCACGAACAACCTCTGCCCTGGCAATCCAGGGATGGCTTTCCAGTAATGATTCAACCTGGTTCACATTAACGGCTAGCAGGTTGGTGTGGATATCCACTCTGCTTAAAGCAGATACCTGCTCCTTGCTGGTCATGCGATTACCTTGGATTTTGACGGCAGTGATCTGGAAGAAGTCACAATGGCATAGCCTGTTATATGTGAGCTTGGCTCCTAATCCTAAACCTAAAAGCAGAAGGATGGCCGCAACTGTTTTGAGAAACAGTTTATACCTGAGACCGGAACCGTTTTTAGGACCTTTAAGGTTCTTCACTGATTTTATTTTTATGTTGGCATAAAGCGGCATATTCATGATTGGTTTAGTCCTCCTCCCAGAATATGGACTTCAGGCTCAAGTTTTATGCCAAAACGTTTTAGAATTTCCTGCTGGATTACATGCATGAGGTCTAAAATATTCGCAGCGGAAGCAGTACCTGTATTTATGATAAAATTAGCATGTGTTTCGGATACCTTGGCACCGCCAATGGAAAACCCTTTAAATCCAGCCTCATCAATTAGGCGTCCGGCAGAGTCATCCGGCGGATTTTTAAAAAAGGAGCCGGCACTGGCTTCTGCCACCGGTTGGTTATTGTGGCGTAACTCCTGATATTTCCTGCATGTGTCTTTGATATTTTCCTTATTGCCAGGTCTAAAAGCTAAGGTTGCTGAAAGCAGAATCGTATTTTTTCCCATGGACCATTTCCTATACAAGAAACCAAGATTTTTTCCCTGTTTTGTTGCAATATTGCCGTCGCTGTCCATGAGAATTGCCGAGTCGACAAGACTGCCGATATCACAGCCCCAGGCTCCGGCATTCATAACAATCGCACCGCCGATACTTCCGGGAATGCCAACGCCGAATTCAAGGCCTGTTAAACTCTGTGCGGTGCAGTAGCTCACAAGTTTAGACAACGAGCAGCCGCCGCCGGCACGGATCAAGACTTTTTCCTCACCAGATGACAAAGGTTTTATTGAAAGCTTTTCAATAGAACGGAATTCTCCTGCCAAAACTATGATTACACCGGTAAGTCCCTTGTCAGGAACCAGAATATTGCTGCCTCTGCCGACTATCCACCAGTCAATGTCATTTTCTTTAAGCCAGTGATGCAGTCTCGTAAGGTCCTCAATATTCTCGACCGAGATAACGGCCTCAGCAGGTCCTCCGACTTTAAGGGTCGAAAATTGTGCCATGGGAATGTCCCATAAGATTTTGCCCTGCCAGAAGCGGGAAAGATCCTTTGCATGTGAATTAAGTGATGCCATTATTTCAGTCCCGCAGCATTTCCAGCAGTTTTTCACTCACCTGCCATATGTTTCCGGCTCCCAACGTTACGATAACGTCACCTGGCGCAATAATGTCCATGGTCTTGTCCAGAAGCTTTTCAAAATCCGTTTCAAAGTAAGCATGCCGGTGGCCATGCTGTTTAATGCCATTCAACAGTACTTCTGCGGTCACTCCTGGTATGGGAGCTTCGCTGGCACTGTAGATCTCTGTTAACAGAAGAAAGTCGGCTTCATGAAACGCGGTATGGAATTCTTCTGCCAGGGCCCTGGTCCTTGTATAGCGATGGGGTTGAAAGAGAACCACGAGTCTTCTTTCAGGCCAGGCGTCACGTAGGGCTGAGAGGGTTGCCCGAATTTCAGTCGGATGATGTCCATAATCATCGACAACTGTTATGTCCCTCCTTTCTCCTTTAATCTGCAACCTCCGCTGCACCCCCGAAAAACTTTGTAAAGCAGCAGCAATAGCAGCAAACGGGATATCCAACTCCAACCCTACAGTGACGGTGGCTAAAGCGTTATATACATTGTGAACTCC
>JAFDBU010000045.1 GCA_019313095.1 Deltaproteobacteria bacterium
AACACCTGCAGTTCCCTGTTTGAGAGTGAATCCAGAGACGACTTGCCGCCGGCGCCCTTTGCAACCCGCAGGGCCAGGGCCTCGCTTGCCTCTGCAGTGAGATACCTCGAACCGCTCATTACCCCGTGGATGGCCTTGACAATATGTTCCGGAGCAGACCGTTTGGTGACGTAGCCCATGGCTCCGGACTCAATAGCCCGTACTACATACTGCTCCTCCTCATGCATGGTCAGCATGATGATGGGGAGATCCGGCAGGTAGTTTTTTAACTGGCTGACTACCTCAAGCCCATCAAGACCTGGCATGGATATATCGATGACAGCCACATCAGGGGCCTTTTCACGGGCCAGCCGGATTGCGGCCTGGCCGTCATCAGCCTCGGCAACAACCTCGATATCCTCACTTTCTTCAATAATACGGCGCAAACCGGCCCGCATAATGGAATGGTCATCTGCCAGCAGTACCTTAATCATCCTGACACCTCTTTATCCTTGCTGATCCTGACTTTAAACAATACATGACACCCCCTGCCCTTTTCAGACATAACTTCCAGATTACCGCCGGCAAGCGCTGCCCGCTCCCGCATCCCTGCAATCCCCACCCCTTCAAACCCTGCCAGATCTGAGGCATTGAAACCCTTGCCATCATCCCTGACAGAGAGGCTTAATTCACCCTTTTCCGCTATTAAGACTACAGATACCCGACCTGCCTCTGCATAACGGGCCACGTTGGTCAGGGTTTCCTGGCAAATCCTGTACGCCGCCGTGGAGACAGTTTCATTTAATTCAGGCACGTTTCTGTGCTCAAAAACACAGGTGATACCGCTGCGGTTCTCAAAATCTCCTGTCAGCCACTCCAGGGCATCTACCAGGCCAAGGTCGTCCAGCACCCCCGGACGCAGCCGGATTGCTATGGACCGTACATCTTTTATGGTTTTATCTATCAAATCGCACATAGTTGATGCCCGCTCAGCAATTCTGGCATCGCTGTCCTTTAAGCGCTCCTGCATCCATACTGCATCCATACGCAGGGCCGTCAGGACCTGGCCCAGCTCATCATGAAGTTCCCGTGCAATAGCGGTGCGCTCCTTCTCCTGGCTTGCCATTATCCTGCCGGACAGGCGCCGCAACTGGTCCTGGGCTTTTTTGACCGCTGTGATATCAGTGGATATGCCGCACACTCCATTGACATTGCCGGCCTCGTCATAGACCGGGAACTTGACCGACAGGTAGGTATGTATTTCACTGTTATGCTTCACCTGCTCCTCAACCTGCATGGATTTACCCTTTTCGAGGACCTGGAGGTCGTTTTTACGGAATTCATCGGCAACTTCTTTTGCCACTATTTCATAGTCTGTCTTACCACGGACTTCCTCGCTGCTCACCCCGAACAATTCTTCAAAGGGGGAATTGACCAGGGTATATCTGCCATCCCTGTCCTTGACGTATACGACATCAGGCGTATACTTCAAAATGTTGGTAATCTCCCTGGTGCGAATGGAGACCTGTTTTTCCAGGTCCCTGGAGTAAGTGGAAAGTTCCTCCTTGGCAATCCTGAGCGCTTCTATGGCCCTGTTCCTTTCGGTCACGTCGATCAATATGGCCAGGGTTCTGAAAATCTCCCCGTTTTCATCACGCTCACCGATGGCGGAAAGCAGGATGTCGATAATCTCCCCGTCCTTTTTTATAATCTGGTAGGGCACATCTGTGCAGTAGCCCCTTTTGAAGAACTCGGGGAATACTTTCTGCTCGGCATATCTTTTCGATTCTTCCGTGAAAAAATCCGTCAGCATTCTGCCGATAACCTCCTGTTCACCGTAGCCGAGGGTTTGGCTCCAGTAATTGCTGATGCTGACAATCTCTCCCTTTCTGTTAATGGAATGAAGCATGGCCGGGGTATTATGATACAGGGAGCGGTAACGGGCATCACTCTCGCGCAGAGCCTCTTCTGCCGCCTTTCGCTGTATGATCTCGAGGCTTGCCTGCCTGTAGAGCGCGGCCACGGACAGACACATAACCACGAAAAGAGCGAGAACAATGGGACGCACAAAAACCACAAGCGGCTTGAAGGCTTTCTGGGAAATCTGCTGCATATCCAGAAGATGGTTGATCTTCCAGCCGGGATAATCATCCATTTCAACTTGGTGATGCAGATACTTTCTGCCGTTGCTGTCCAGGACGTATTTTCCTTCAGCATCCCGGAGGCCGATCCATTCCCAGGGCCCGTTGCCAAACTGGCGTGAAGCTGCTATCTCTCCAATATTTTCTTGAGAGATCTGCCAGGCAGCCCGATATAACCATTCCGGATTGTTTGAAATGAAAATTATGCCGTGCGGATCGGTTACCATAACTATTTCATCAGCGGTGAAGCCGACTTCCCGCTCAATCATCTCAATGGAACCTTTTATCACTACTATACCGTCCGGATATTCACTGCCGTAACTATAGACCGGATAGCTGAAATACACCCCCCGTTTTCCGGAAGTGGTTCCAAGGGCGAGGTAGCTTGCAGACTGCCCTCTGATTGCCCGCTGGAAATAAGGGCGGAAGGAAAAATTCTGCCCCACAAAACTGTCAGGATCGTTACGGTTACTCGAAGCGATGGTCTTGCCCCTGTTGTCCATGAGATAACAGACATCAGCCTGCAGGGTATTTTTGAAATGGTCCAGGATGCGGTTGGCACCGTTCATTGTCTCCGAATCGGAGGCAGGACTGCGCAGCAGTTCCTTGAGTTCCAGCATGCCGGCCAGGATCCGAACCGGTTTATTGTATTCAGAAAGAAGATGAGACAGGTCCTTGTTGATACGCTCCAAACGGATGATCGTCGCACTCTCGGCTTCCCTGAAAGCTTTTTCCTTAAAGGAAGTGTAATAAAAATAACCACCGGCAGATGCAAAAACGAAAGCCATAAGTGAAAGTATGAGTAAAATCAAACGCAGTTTCATCCTGATTTTTCCTCAGATAACAGACATGCGGCCAACAGGAGCCACGCAGGAGTAAACACGGGGCTATACAGAAACCAGGGGCAGATACCGGGGCTCCCAGCGCATTTTTTCTATCAGGGTCTTTAACCGGGCCGGATCATTTTTGTGCTTGAATTTACTGAAAGCGCAAGGGCCGCTGACGCCTTCCCGGATAGCTGCAAGTCCGACTTCAAGGGCAACGCTGTTACTTACATCTTTCAGCTTTTCAACGCGCGGCATGAGTATACCTGCCTCCAGATCCTCCGGTGGAACCAGCTCGGCAACCGCCTTTGCCGCTGCCGTAAAAAAGGACGGCAGAACCTCTTTAGCTCCCGAGGCCAGCGCACCGAGCCCTACGCCTGGAAAGATGAAGACATTGTTGCATTGGCCGATCCGTATTTTCCTGCCGTCCAGTTCAACAGGCGGGAAGGGACTGCCGGTGGCAACCAGTGCCTTGCCTGAAGTCCACTGGTATATATCCTCCGGCAGGGCTTCCGCCTTTTCTGTCGGATTTGAAAGGGGCAGGATGACCGGACGCTCGCAGTTGGCGGCCATGGCCTCGACCACCTCACGTGTGAAACAGCCGGCCTGGCCGGAAGTGCCGATGAGAACAGTGACACCGCCATGCTTCACCGCCTGGAGTAGGGAATTGTCAGTGGATTCCTGCAGCCAGCTCATCTGAACCGGATTTTTGGCATATTTGGCCTTGTAAGGCTCTACCATCCTATCCGAGGTTACAACCCCCCGGCTGTCCAGGGTGAATATTCTTTTTCTGGCTTCACTTTCCCGCAGACCATGTTCAATCAGGGCCGCTTCTATCTGTTCGGCAATACCGATACCACCGGCCCCGGCACCATGGACCAGAAAAACCTGGTCTTCAATCTTCTGGCCTTTAACCTTCATGGCCGCAAAAACGGCTGCCAGTGTCACCGCACCGGTTCCCTGGATATCATCATTGAACGAAATGAGGTCGTGCAGGTAGGCATCCCTGACTGCAAAGGCGTTCTGCTTTGAAAAATCTTCCCACTGGCAGAGGGCATGAGGGAACACCGCCTTAAAAGCCTTGGCAAACTGCTGCATGAATTTAACATATTCAGCGCCGGTCAATCTGCGATGACGCCAGCCTAAATACTCTTCGTTATTCAGCAGTTTCTCATTGTTTGTCCCTACATCAAGCGAAATCGGCAGACAGTGCCAGGGGGCGATTCCGGCGCCCTGGGTATAGAGCATGAGTATTCCGAGACAGATTGCAATGCCGCCGGCTCCCTGGTCACCGATACCGAGGATACCCTGGTTGTCAGTCACCACGGCAACACGGATATCACGGTGACCGTAGCGGCGAAGTATGTCCTCTGCATTGTCAATGTTACCCGGATAGATGTGGACCCCGTTGGCAGAACGGAACATGGAGGAATACTGCTGGCAGGCAAGACCCACCGTGGGTGTATAAATTATTTCCATGAAACGGGGGATGTCGGTAGCAATGACGGCATGGGCCAGGGTTACATTGCGGTCAAACAGGGAGCGCATATATATATAGCGCTCAATATCGTCCTCTTTTTTCAGGACCTTTTCGACGCTGTTTTTTACCTGCTGCTCCAAGGGTCTCACAGCCGGCGGCAGGCTGCCGTCTATCCCAAGATCATGCCTTTCTCTCTCTGAAAAGGCGGTGCCTTTGTTGACATAATTATTGCCATGCACGCCCACACCACGGGTATGGACCTTGATCTCTTTGGTATTGCCGTATTCGTCATAGACTAACTTATAATTCTTGGCAGGCATAAAAAATTTCCTCCATATCAGGCACTTACAAATAATACGTCCATCCGTATTTCTACTGTGCCGTTTACCATACTGTTACAAAATCGGAAACTTAAAAAATTTTTAAAGTGCTTTGCAGGGCCGATCATTCTCTGAAAAAATGTCGACAAAATTCAATGATTCCAGTAAGATTTACTATGTGTTGTTTAAGGAGTCAAGGGGGCAAGGTTACAAGGATTCAAGGGAAAAACTCAGAATTTAAAAGTAGTTTCCTTAACCCCTCGGCCTCTCGAATCCTCGAACCCTGAACCTGACACCCTGATCTCTGGAACCTAAAAGTAGTTTAAAGCTGAAAGGAAAAGACAGGGTCAAAGCCTTTCAACAAAGGGTTTTTAAATGCCCAAGCCAAAATCAAAAAATAAACCGAAAAAGAACCCTGCAATTTCTCCTGATAACTACTGGGAAGTCAAACAAAAACTGGCAAGGGAGGGGAAAAAACTTTTTGTCCAGAAAATCTTTGCAGACTGGTGCAAAGGCTGCGGTATCTGTATTGCCTTCTGCCCGACAGAAGTTTTTGAAAAAAGCGACAGCGGCATACCTGCCATAAAAAATCCTGATGCCTGCACAGGCTGCAGGTTCTGCGAATTTCACTGTCCTGATTTTGCCCTCTCCATCCATGAACGCTATCCAGACCGGAGAAAAAAGAAGAATGAAACATGAGCTGAACGGCAAAAAGTTTCTGCTGCAGGGTAATGAGGCCATGGCTGAGGGCGCCATTGCCGCAGGCTGCCGTTTTTTTGCCGGTTATCCCATCACCCCCGCTTCTGAGATAAGTGAACGCATGTCGTATCGTCTGCCGCAGGTCGACGGCACCTTTATCCAGATGGAGGATGAAATATCCAGCCTGGGAGCGGTGATCGGGGCCTCGCTGGCCGGGGTAAAAAGCATGACCGCCACCAGCGGTCCCGGTTTTTCACTTATGCAGGAAAATCTTGGCTATGCCTGTATGACTGAAACGCCCTGTGTTGTTGTCAACGTCATGCGCGGCGGCCCCAGCACCGGTCTGCCAACCAGTCCGGCCCAGGGGGATGTGCTGCAGGCCAGGTGGGGCACCCATGGCGACCACCCGGTCATTGTCCTTTCGGTATCGTCGGTGAGTGAATGTTTTTCCATCACGGTAACCGCCTTCAACCTTTCTGAAAAATACAGAGTGCCGGTGGTGGTGCTTTCGGATGAGGTGGTGGCTCATTCCCGGGAAACATTCACCATTCCGACTGCCGATTCCATTGAAGTGGCGGACCGGATCGTTCCCAATGTACCGCCGGAATGGTACAAGCCCTATGAAGACAACAGCCGCGGCGTACCGCCCATGGCACCGATGGGAGACGGCTACCGGCATCACGTTACCGGCCTGGCGCATGATGCCCGGGGTTTTCCCACTGAAAGGCCGGATGAGATAGAGGCATTTTCAAACCGGCAGTTCAGAAAAATAACCAATGGCTTTTTTGAAATCCAGATTACCAAGAAACTCACTGTTGAAGATGCCGAAATAGTTGTCATCGCCTATGGCTCCGTTGCCCGTTCTGCACGACGCGCTGTAGCCATGGCACGGTCACAGGGCATAAAGGCGGGACTCATCCAGCTGGTGACCCTCTTTCCATTTCCCAAAAATACGGTGGTGAACCTCATGCGCCAGTGCAAAGCCGTCATTGTCCCTGAAATGAACATGGGACAGATCAGCCGCGAGGTGAAACGGGTCAATACCGGCCTGACCGAGGTCTATAAATACAACCGGATTGACGGTAAGCTGATCACGCCGATGGAGATATTCGAAGAAATCCAGAAAATCTAAGGTGCCACACAATGATGAAAGAATTCAGCCATTGCAGCATAATTTGGAGATAAGCCATGATTTCAGGCATGACTGAACTGCGTCATAAATATCTGAGGCACCATAAAAAATTCCCCCATGTCTGGTGTCCAGGCTGCGGCAACGGTATTGTTCTCGGCGCTTTTATCCGCGCCATTGAACGGCTGAATCTTAAAAAGGATGACATCGTCTTCGCTTCAGGTATCGGCTGCTCAGGCCGCATGCCGACCTATGTTGATTTCAATACGCTGCATACCACCCATGGCAGGGCCCTGACCTTTGCCACCGGCATAAAACTTGCTAAACCATCCCTTAACGTGATTGTTGTCATGGGAGACGGAGACGCCACGGCAATCGGCGGCAACCACTTCATCCATGCCGCCCGGCGCAATCTCGACCTTACCGCTGTCATCATTAATAACCAAATATACGGCATGACCGGAGGCCAGGCTTCACCGACCACACCCTATGGGGCCCAATCAACCACCTCTCCATTTTCCAACATCGAACACGCCTTTTCCATTGCGGAACTTGCCGTGGCTGCCGGCGCAAGCTTTGTGGCCCGTGGGACAGTGTATCATGCCGCGCAGCTGGACAAACTCATCGAGAAAGGCATCAGAAAGAAGGGGTTTTCCGTCATTGAGGTCATGTCAAACTGCCATGTCCAGTTCGGCCGGCGCAATGAGATGGGCGATCCGGTTACCATGCTCAAATGGTTCAAGGATCATGCCGTATCCAAAGATGATGGTTCCAGCCTGCCGCCGGATTCACTTCATGACAAGTTTACTGTTGGTATCCTGGCAGATGAAGACAAACCGAACTACATTGAGGCATATAAAGAGATCAGGGAGAAATCGCAAAGGAACTGAAGGAATGGATGTTGATCGTTTCGAAATCAGGCTGAGTGGCTCAGGGGGCCAGGGTATTATTCTGGCTGCCATAATTCTGGCTGAGGCAGCCGGTATTTTTGAAGGCTACCACGTCAGCCAGACCCAGAGTTACGGCCCTGAAGCCCGCGGCGGCCGTTGTAAGGCAGAGGTGGTCATCAGCAGCAGGCAGATCGACTATCCCAAAGCCGTACAGCTTGACATGATGCTGGCCATGAATCAGGCTTCCTGCGATGCCTACTGTTTTGATTTTAAACCAAACGGCCTGCTGCTTGTCGATTCCGGCCTTGTTGAGCAGGTTCCAACCAGCCGGGCTGTTTTCCTGCCTTTTACGAAAATTGCCCGCGAGGTTGCCGGAAAAGATCTTGTGGCCAACATCGTCGCTTTAGGTGCCCTGGGATATTTCTGCCCCCTGTTGACCAACAAAAATCTCGAGGCCGCCCTGACTGCACGGGTGCCCCCTGAAACCGTGAAGATAAATTCCAAGGCCCTGCAGGCCGGCTTTAAAGCTGCTGAAGAATTTGATCTGAATAGCCTGCCCCGTTCCATCATTCCCGAGGAAGAAGAGGAAATCTGAGGTAAATATTTTCCCAATATCTCCAAGCCGTGAAAGCAGATGAAGCATGATATCAGTTTATGGAAAGATGACCTGGACAGCAGCTTCAAAGTCTATCACGAACTCATGGCGCACAGGATCCATGATATCCTCCTGATTCTGAGTCCCTACGACGCCTTTATCATGGAAGAGGACACCAGCCTCTCCACTCGCATCATCAATGAATACAGAGGCCTGAACCTGAGCAAACCGCCGCGCCTGACAAGTGTTGCTGTTGCTGGCGAAGCCCTGGAACTGGTGCGCTACAAAAAATTCGATCTGGTTATTACACTGCCCCAGGTAGGTGAAATGGACTGCAATACGCTGGGTCTCAAGATCAAGGAAATCTGCCCCCACCTTCCGGTTATCCTCCTGGGCCACAACATGAAAGCCATTTTCCCTTACCTTGAAAATGAAAAAAGGTCCGGAATTGACAACTTCTATATCTGGTCGGCGGATCCTGCCCTGCTCCTGGCCCTGATCAAAAATATTGAGGATCATCACAATGTTGACCGAGACACCTCGCTTGCCATGGTCAGAATTCTCATCCTGGTAGAAGATTCCCCCCTCTTTAAGTCTTTATTTCTGCCGCTGCTCTACAAAGAGGTCGTAGCCCAAACCCAGGCGGTAATGAATGAAAGCCTTAATGAAGAGCACCGGCTCTTGAAAATGAGGGCCCGTCCCAAGATCCTGGTGGCAGAAAACTATGAAGTGGCTCTGCAGTTCTATCAAACCTATAAGAAATTTGTTTTCGGCATTATCTCGGATACCCGGTTTCCCAGGAACAACAGCTTAGACGGTTCGGCTGGCGTGGAACTGCTCAGCAATATCCGCAATGAGATACCTGATATGCCGCTTCTGCTTATCAGCTCTGAAGCATCCAATATGAAAAAGGCGGAATCAGTTCCGGCAAGTTTCATCTATAAAAACTCCGATACCTTTGCAGAAGAGGTCCACCGGTTTTTTCTGGAACATCTCGGTTTCGGGGATTTTGTCTTCTCTCTGCCTGAAGGCGGACAAATTGACCGGGCCGCCAACCTGCACGCCTTAGAAAAAAAACTGGCAACTATCCCGGCTGAATCCCTTTTATATCATGCCCGGAATAACCATTTCTCAAACTGGGTCATGGCCAGATCGGAAATCGGACTGGCATCCCTGCTGCACAAAAAACGTCTGCAGAAGTTTAAAAGTGCCGACACCCTGCGCCTGGGTCTCATCAGACAGATCCATGCCCTGCGCCGGGTGCGGGAACAGGGGATTGTTACCCATTTTTCCGAGCACGATTTTGATGCTGACGTCATGCAGTTCGTCAAAATCGGACATGGCTCAATGGGAGGCAAGGCGCTTGGTCTTGCCTTTATGGCTTCACAGTTGAAAAAAAACAGCTGGCTGCAGGAAAAATACCCCCGGCTTGATATTGCCATACCACCTACCCTTGTCATTACCACCGATGGATTTCATGCCTTTATGCGGGACAATGATCTTGCAACTGATTTCAAACATAAAAGCGATTCCGAGATTGCTGCCATCTTTCTCAGGGCCTCAATGCCTGCGTGGCTTGAAAATCAGATCGGAACCTTCCTGCAGCAGGTTCATGAGCCATTAAGCGTACGTTCCTCAAGTCTGCTGGAAGATGCCCTGTACAGGCCATTGGCCGGCCTCTTTGAAACCTACATGCTGCCTAATAATGCTGACCATGCAACCCGGCTGCAGCAATTGGTTAAAGCGGTTAAGCTTGTTTTTGCATCCACCTTTTACGCCGGTCCCCTCGCCTTTTATTCGGAAGCAGAAAAACATACTACGAGTCCTGACTCCATGGCCGTCATAATTCAGATCCTGGCCGGCAGAACATACGGCGATTATCTCTATCCTGCGATTTCAGGAATGGCAAAATCCTACAATTACTACCCCGTGGGAAAGATGAAAGCGGGCGACGGTATAGCTCAGATTGCCCTGGGATTCGGCAAAACAGTTGTTGAAGGTGAAAAATGCCTGCTTTTCTCACCCCGTTATCCTGAAAGTCTCCCTCAGTTCACGAATGTTGACGATATGCTGGCCAGTTCCCAGCAGACCTTTTATGCCCTTCCCCTGAAAAGAATTACAACAGAACTGGACTATAAACATTCAAACCTGGTACAGCGCGAAATAAACGAGGCGGCAAACGAGCCTCCGGTCCAGGCTGTGGCAAGCACCTATTCGCCTGAGGAGCATGTTGTCCGGGACAGTTTTGGCAAAGGGCACAAGATAGTGACCTTTGCTGGGATCCTGAAACACCGCATGCTTCCCCTGGCTGATCTGCTGCAGGATCTCCTTGACCTGGGCTATAAAGGTATGAGCTGTGATATTGAGATTGAATTTGCAGTTGACCTTGATGCCAATGCTGGCAAAAACCGGTTTCACTTCCTGCAGATCCGCCCCATGGCAGTCGGCGAGGACCAGTATGAGGTGCGCATTGAACAGGCAGAGATTGACAGGTCCTTTTGTTATTCGAGCAAGCCTCTA
>JAFDBU010000046.1 GCA_019313095.1 Deltaproteobacteria bacterium
ATGGCAGCAGATTTACAGGCCACTGACTTCTTAAAATCTTGGTCCTGAACATTTTGAAGATTAACTCTTCCATCCGCCGGTATAAGGAACCATGATAAATTTTCAGATCACTGGTGATCCTTTCAGCAGTCTGTTGGATCGGAATAAGTTTTTTCCGTACATTTTTGGGAAGCCCCTTGAGCAGGAACAGGACTTTTTCCGACAGCAGCCCAGGAACGAGCCATTCAAAAAAATCAGGCGGGACATGCTCAAGAAGTTCAAGAGGCAGCAGAACAGTGACCCCGTCTTCTTCACCTCCGGGATCAAAGCTGTAACTCAGTTTAAGCGAGATACCGTCAGGCAGGGAGACCTGTTCCGGATAATCGGAAAGTTTGCCTGATTTCGGCGGTTGAATCAGGATATCTTTTTCTGTCATAAACAGGAATTTGTCACCCTGTTGTTTTTTTAAAAAACGGTTCAGACTGGCTCGATCAACCACAGACACAGGCAGGCGGGAGTCATAAAACTGATAAAACACGTAATCGTCAGCCAGCACATTTCGCTGACGCAGCCTGTCTTCAATTTTTTCAAAACGGGCAATCAGGAGCTGGTTGTTTTCCAAAAATGGATAGCGGCCTATCAATTCACCCTGTATCAAGGCTGAATTGATAAAAATTTCGCGTGACTCTTCACGGGTGGCTGCGTTTATTCCGGCATAATTCCTTTTCCTTGATGCAACAATAATTAGGCCGAAGAGGGTAACCTTTTCATTGGCTATTACCTGACCCGATCTTTTCTCCCACCTGGGATTTGAATAAGTTGAGCGGCACAGCAGGGGACCGGCAAGCGGTTCAATCCAGTCAACCTTGATATTTGCAGCAGTCCTGGCATACAGTCTGCCAGTCTCAACCAGTTCTGCCGCCATGATCCATTGACCTCCCTTATTAAAATTGACTGACCCCGGGAAAAGCATCATTTCTTTTCCCTGGGCTCCCTGGTAAGTGTTTTTCCCTTTGCGGAATCCTATGTTTCGCAAAAAACCGCTGAGGATGGCGTAATGAATTGCCTCATATGATGCGGGGGTTCGGTTCACTATGAAGCCTTTTTCTTCAGCCAGTGTTGAGGATATCTGTTCATAAATATCCTGCCATTCTCGCAACCTTTGATAGGAAAGAAAGTGGGTGCGACAGAATTTCCGCACTTGAGAACGGCTTTTTTTCTTATTCTTTTCCTTGTTCTTACCCGGTACCTGGTTGATCTCCTCCCAGATTTTCAGGTATGAAAGAAAATCTGATGGATGTACCTTGAATTTTGCATGGGCCTGATCTGCCTCTGCTTCAGCCTCAGCAGGGCGCATGCGGGGGTCCTGGATCGACAGGGCGCTGGCAATGATGATTGTTTCAAGAAGACAGTTATGGTTTTGTGCTTCAATTATAATTCTGGAAATACGTGGGTCAAGCGGGAGCTTTGCCATTATTCTGCCTTTGACGGAAAGCCGGGGTTCACTGCCCGCATTATCAAGCGCTCCAAGTTCGTGCAGCAGATCGTAGCCGTCCCTGATTGCCCTTGCAACCGGCGGATCGATAAAAGGGAATGAGGCTGGATCACCGAGTCTGAGGTCAACCATGCGCAGTATAACTTCTGCCAAACTGGAACGGTTGATTTCGGGCAGAGTATATTCAGGCCGGTTAAGAAAATCTTCCTCGCTGTATAGCCTGATGCAGACTCCCGGACCGATACGGCCGCATCTGCCTTTGCGCTGGTCGCAGCTTGCCCTTGAAATGGCAGTGACGGGCATACTTGTGGTGCGGGCCTTGAGATTATAGGTCGCGATTCTGGCAAGCCCTGTGTCAATAACATAGCGGATACCGGGTACGGTTACCGATGTCTCGGCGATATTGGTGGCAACTACTATCTTCCGGCCGCTGACATGCTTGAAAATCCTGCTTTGATCTGCGGCATGCAGCCGACCGAATAAAGGTAATATGAGAGTATCGGTCTTCAGTGAGCTTTTCTTTTTTGAGCCGGCGGCTGGATTTATTTCCTGGTTCAGCAGATCGACAGTTTCAATAATATCCCTTTCGGTCGGCATGAAAATGAGGATATCCCCGTTTTCTTTTTTGCGGCGGAGATTGAGAACTTCCTTGACAGCCAGATCAATATATGAGTTGCTTTCCTTGTCGACGGTGGAATCTTCTAGAGGCCGGTAGCGGATTTCGACAGGATAGGAGCGGCCCGAAACTTCAATGATTGGAGCCTTGTTGAAGTGGTTGGCAAATTTTTCCGTATCAATTGTTGCCGAAGTAATGATGACCTTGAGATCTTTTCTTCTCCGCAGCAGTTGCTTGGCATAACCGAGCAGAAAATCAATGTTGAGGCTGCGTTCGTGTGCTTCATCAATGATCAGGGCCTCGTAGGCATGCAGGCCATGGTCTGAACGGGTTTCAGCCAGTAATATGCCGTCGGTCATGAATTTGATTTTTGTATTTCTTGTGGTTTTGTCCTGGAAGCGTATTTTATGTCCGACCAGAAAACCGTGCTCGCTTCCGAGTTCCTGGGCCACCCTCTGGGCGACAGTTATTGCAGCAATACGACGGGGCTGGGTGCAACCGATCATTTTTTCCCCTCCACGTACTGCTTCAAGACACATTTTTGGCAACTGTGTGGTTTTACCTGAACCTGTATCACCTGAAACGATCACCACATTGTGGTTTTTTATGGCTTCGATGATTTCCTCCCTGTGCGTGACAATAGGAAGTTTTTCAGGGTAGTGTATTTTGCTGGATTTATCCATAAATCAGGAGTATAAAAAAAAGTTTATCAGATCATTTGTGCTATGCTCTTTACCATATTATCATGACGGACACACGAACCTATACATTATAGCGGCGTGAATTTATCAATAATGATGTTATATTTAGTTTTCAACAGGTTGATATAAAAATAAAGCTACACGGAGGTACAATGAAAATCAGGAAAGCAGTTATACCAGTGGCGGGTCTTGGAACGCGGTTTCTCCCTGCAACAAAGGCCATCCCCAAAGAAATGCTTACAGTAGTTGATCGGCCTACCATCCAGTATATCGTGGAAGAGGTAGTTGCGTCTGGTATTGAACAGGTAATATTGGTAACCAGTGAGGGCAAATCAGCCATTGAAAATCATTTTGATTATGATTTTGAACTCGATACGATTCTGAAAATGAAAAAAAAGGACAGGATGGCAGAAGAGCTGAATCATGTTTCCAACCTTATTGACATTGTGTCTGTACGGCAGAAAAAACCACTCGGGCTGGGACATGCCATTTGGTCAACACGCGATGTCGTGGGTGATGAACCTTTTGCGGTACTCCTCGGTGATGACCTGGTTTTAAGCGATCAGCCCTGCTGCCAGCAGATGATAGCATTATTTGACGTAGTGCAGGAATCAATTGTTGCAGTCCAGCGGGTGCCGATGGACCAGACAGGTAATTATGGTATTGTGGAGGGCAAGCCTTATAATGACAGGACTTATGAAATCAATAAAATGATTGAGAAACCTGCTCCCGGGATTACTGATTCGAATATGGCTATTATAGGGCGTTATATATTGCTGCCGGAAATTTTTTCCCTGCTTGAACAGACAAGGCCCGGTCACGGGGGAGAGATACAGCTTACTGATGCGTTATTGAAGCTTTCACAACAAAGAGCTATGTATGCGTATGAATTTCAAGGCACCCGGTTCGATGCCGGAGATAAACTGGGTTATCTCAAAGCAATAGTTGCCTTTGGACTACGCCATTCAGAATTGGGTGAACCATTCCGGAAACACTTAAAACAGGTTTCGGAAAATCTATAAACTTATTTATTCAGTGGCGACCCTCAAATGTGCCGGCCAATTATACTCTTGGGATGATAAAGGAATGCGTAAAGGGTTACCTTGAGGTAGCAGTCACAGCACCTATCCGCAAACCTTTGACTTACCTGCCTCCGGATGACTGCCACGACCTCCTACTGCCTGGTATGCGAGTCCTGGTGCCGCTTGGTCGACGCAGTATAACCGGTTATATCCTTGAAAGTGTTGAATCCGCCCCGATTGGCCAGCAGATAAAAAAAATAGATAAAATTGTTGGCAGTGAACCGTTTTTTCCTGCCGAGCAGGTAAATTTTTATAAATGGATTGCCAATTACTACCATTATCCCATCGGTGAAGTGATAAAAACCTCACTTCCGGCTGGGCTTACCCAAAAAAGTGGCAGACGGGTCGTGATTACGGAATCCGGGCGAAAACACCTGCCGAAATTGACAGATGAAACTTTTAGTAATACCGCCTGGTTTTCAGGTCTACTTGCTAACGGGGAACTCAGCCCGAATATTATCCGCAAGCTCAGAAGCGCGAAGGAGAGCAGGTTGCTGAAGGTATGGGAGGAGAAAGGCTGGGTAGAAATATACAGTGAGCTTTCAGGCGGAACTGCTAAACCTAAGACTGAAATATGTTACAGTCTTGCTGAAAACCGCGGAGCTTCTGAAAACCTTAAAGTGTCAGAACAAAAAACCCTTCGGATTCTCCAGAAGATAGCAGTCGAAACAAAGCGCAGCTTGATCCCCCGCAAAGAAATAACCAGTGTTTATCAGGGTGCTGCCAAAGGTTTGAAATCTCTGGCTTTGAAAAATATTGTAATTGCTGAAGAACAGCAGGTTTACCGTGACCCCTTTGGGGAGAGTTTTCTCGAAAGTGATATTCCCGAAAAACTGACCGGGGAACAGGAAAAAGCACTGGATTCAATTCTGCCTGCCATTAAAGGACGCAGTTATGCCCCTTTCCTGCTGCATGGAGTTACCGGAAGCGGTAAGACCGAGATCTACCTTCAGGCTGCAGCATCTGCAGTGGAGGAGGGTAGATCCGTTCTTGTTCTGGTGCCGGAAATTGCCCTAGCCACTCAACTGGAGGCTCATTTCCTAACCCGATTCGGGAGCAGAGTTGCTTTGCTGCACAGCGGGCTTACTCCCGGTCAGCGTTTTGATCAGTGGTCCAGAATTGTCCAGGGTAAGGCAGAAGTTGTTATTGGAGCTCGGTCAGCAGTTTTTGCCCCCTTGAGAGATCTCGGCTTGATTATTGTCGATGAGGAACATGACAGTTCGTACAAGCAGGATGACGGGTTTCGCTACCATGCCAGGGATCTGGCAGTATTGAGGGCGAGCCTGTCCGGATCTGTGATTATATTAGGCACTGCTACACCATCGATAACCAGTTATTATCATAGCATGCAGAGAAAATACAGTTTACTCACCATGGACAGTCGTATTGAAGAGAGACCTCTGCCGGTTGTGGAAGTAGTTGATATGCAGCAAGTCAAAACCGTATCAGGGAAACCTCTTGCCTTTTCCCCGACCCTCATAAGAAATCTTAAAGCAAATCTTGAACGCGGCGAACAGTCTCTAATTTTTTTGAATCGGCGCGGTTATGCAAACTTCATGATCTGCAGGGACTGTGGCCAGATAGTGCAATGCCGGCACTGCCAGGTGTCATTAACCCTTCACAGGTCTGAGAACAAACTTATGTGTCATTATTGCGGTTTTGCAGTCAACATGAAAACCGTGTGCTCCCAATGTCAATCCACCTCGTTGGCCGCAGTAGGTGTAGGCACTGAACGGTTGGAGCATGAATTATCCGAAATCATGCCAGGTGCAAGGCTTGCCAGACTAGATAGGGATATCTGTCAGAGTCGGAATGATTATATAAAGATTTTGCGGGGGGTTCATCGGGGTGAAATAGATATACGGGTGGGGACCCAGATGATAACCAAGGGACATCACTTCCCCAATGTGACACTTGTCGGCATTGTCCTGGCTGATACAGGTCTTGGTCTGCCGGACTTCAGGGCAGGTGAGAGAACCTTTCAGTTAATTACCCAGGTAACAGGCAGGGCAGGCAGGGGGGAAAAGTCGGGGCGGGTAATAGTACAGACTTTTCAGCCTGAACATTACTCCATTATGATGGCTCGTAATCATGACTATCCAGGATTGTACAAAAGGGAAATAGTACTGCGGAAAGCTCTTGGTTATCCGCCATTTTCCAGGCTAGTCAATATAAAGATTGAGGGAAAGGAAAACACAAATGTCCAGGATGTTGCGACCAGACTGGCAGTTCTGGCCCGCAGGTTCCAGAAGGATTCAGAACCGGAGATCCTCGGACCCGCTCAGGCTCCCCTAACACGCATTCGCGATAAATACAGATGGCAACTCCTGCTAAAGGGCAGTAAGCTGGGAATGCTGCATACCTTTTTGCACAATCTTGAAGGAGAAATTTCTGCATTAAGTAAAGCGGGTACGGTCAAGATTATAATAGATGTTGATCCTGAATATATGATGTGAAAAAGCATAAGTAGTCAGCATGAGTCGCGTCTTTTTTGCCAAATAATTCTTTTTGTCATATTTGTCTGGATATCGCTGAAACGAGCAAGCTATAATTTGCTTAAGGCCACGCTGGATCAATTCCGCAAATTGATTTTTAAATTACCTACTTTCTAATTATTTTTACAAGGTTGGATCCGGGCTGTGATAGGTCGTGGATGCTATCAAAACTAAACAACCGCCAAAGCGGACAGTGCAGATTGATACGTCACACATTAATTTCAAGAAGGACCAGTGATTGCGTCTACTCTGTCAAGAATATTGGACTTTTGTGAAATTTAAGAATAATATCCGATAAAAGTGAACGTTAATTATGATAGATGGATTAAAAATACCACAACATGTATTTCTTGATAAGATTAACTTTTGCCAGATGGGGAAAAATTATGCATGCTAGGGTAATATTAGGTAGGGTTAAACTTGATAGGCAGGAAGAGGCGATAAAAATATATAGGGAAAGTGTCGAGCCGGTGACAAAATAACAAAAAGGTTTCAGGGAGATGCACCTTTAACGGACCCGGATACCAGTAAATTTATTTCAATCACTATTTGGGCAACTGAAAATGATATGAATGCCGGTGAATCAAGTGGATACCTACA
>JAFDBU010000047.1 GCA_019313095.1 Deltaproteobacteria bacterium
AAGATACCAGACCACCAGAAGCGCCAGGACCACAAAGGGCATATCTATCAGGGCGGTTATAGAAACCGATGTAATAAAATCACGGATAGACTCAAACTCCTGCAGGTTTTTTGAAAATGACCCAATTGACTGCGGCCTGACCTCCATACGCAGGTTAAGCACCTTTTGCAAAAGAATGGCGGACATTTTGAGATTGGCCTTTTTGCCGGCATCATCAATAAAATATGTGCGCAGACCGCGCATGACAACCGCAAAGAGATAAATGATTGTAATGCCGATTGACAGAACCCAGAGCGTTTCAAAGGCAGAGTTGGGAATGACCCGGTCATAGACGTTTAAAACATAAAACGGACTGACGAGACCGAAGACGTTAATTAAGAGCGAGGCGACAAAAACATCCCGATATACCCGCCAGTGTTCAAATAAAGTGCCCCAGAACCAACCCCTTTCTGAGCCTAAACGGATTTTATCAACAACCTCTTTTTCCAGTCGGAATTTTGGCCGAACAAAGATGGAGTAGCCGGTGTAAATTTCTTCCAGCTCCTGTCTGGTAACTGTTTTTTCTCCCATGCCGGTTTCCGACATAAGGATTTTAAATCGTCCGCCTCCATCTGCAATATCTACCAGGACACAGGCTTTCCGATCCTGCAAGAGCAGAACAATTGGAAGCTGCAGGTTGGAAATTCTTTCAAGAGGACGGTGCAGGACCCTGGCTGCCAGGCCGGCCCGGTCAGCAGCCCGGGCAAACAACTCTACAGTAAGACGATTGTGTACCAGAGGCAGTCCGGTGCTCAAGCTTGTGCGGGTTGCCGAGCGGCCGTGAAGCTTAGCAAGCTGCATGAGACAGTCCAGGAGAGGATCATCATGCGCATCTATATCACCTCCGAGATTCCAGTCACTCGGGGATATCTTTTCATTTTTTGCCAGCATTAATTTGTCGTTCTGTACTGGTCCAGGGGAATGGAATATATATGATGTTATTATATTAATAACGTATCATTCTTTAACGCATAAATTCTGCCTGGTAAATATATTTTTTGAATAAATAGAGGTACATGTCTATTTTTAGTTGGATAACACACCAAAATGGCTTATAAAACATTGGTGATCAACTCAAGTTATCAGTGGAGCGCAACTATGCTATATGTTAAAAGGGATGATGCCGGCAATATAATAGGACTGCACAACAAGCCTGAGCCTGGCGCTGATGAGCAGAAATCCTTAATGGATGACGAAATCCTTAAATTTCTTGACAATAGCGTCGACAACGATCCCTGGGTACAACTCCTGTCACTCTCTGACATAAGCATCATTAGGGTCCTTGAGGATCTTATTGACCTCCTTATCCGCAAAAACATCATACTCTTTACAGAACTTCCCGAAGGAGCGCAGGCGAAAATCAGAGAACGCAAGAAGATACGTGATAAGATGTCCCCTGAAAGCCTTATGGTTGATGACATCCTCTAGGCAAATATCGGAAATTTATTGTAATTAGCCCCACCCGGACTATCTGGTCTTCTCTCTTTCAGCTTTCCCGCCTCTAAACAGCCAGCTCTTTAGGTTTATCAACAATAAACCCCTGGATGGCATCAAGGTTAAGTTCCTTGAGAATCTCCCACTGGTGTTCCGTCTCAACTCCTTCGGCAATAACGCTGATATCGAGACTGTGCGCCACACTGCAGAGCGAACCTATAAAGAAACGGCTGTCGCTTTCCTCCTCCTTCAGCTCACCTGTATAGGCTTTGTCTATCTTGACGTAATCAGGCTGCAGAGCCTTGAGATACCCCAGGTGGGAGAAACTCTGGCCATAATGATCGAGGCCGACGAGATGCCCATTCTGCCTAACAACCTCGCTGAACTCCTTTAGCAGGTCCAGATTCTGGATGGCACTGAATTCAGGGAATTCAAAATTAATCCTCGGTTTTGTATCAGGAAGACTTCTCATGGATGCATAAATCCATTTACGGAATGATTCGTTCTGCAGAGAGGCGGATGAGACATTAACTGCAACATGATCAGCCTTTATGTCACTGGTATGGTATTTCAACACTTCCTCAAGAACGATGCGGTCGAGATATGAGACCAGCTGCAGCCTTTCTGCAAAAGGCATAAATACACCTGCACTCACCAGGCTGCCATCCTCCCTCCTGATACGGGATAATATTTCAAGATGGAAAATCTTCGTTCTGTCAAAGACGTTGACCACCGGCTGCGCCAATAAGACAATCTGGCGCGCGGACATGGCCTTTTCGAGGATTTCCTTCCACTGCTGCTGCCCCATAGGCATTTTCTCGGTCTCAGCCGTCACCGAGTTAATCTGCCATCTGTTCGGGCCGATCTGCTGTGCTGAACGCAGTGCCAGATCAGCCTCTGAAAGCAAACGCCTGAGTGTTGTTTTGCTTTCATAGCTGACAGCTCCCACATGCCCGACATTGTTTGTCAGGGTGAGCTGTTCGACTGCTAGCTGGCTCAATTTCTGACAAATACTTCCGGCAATACTTTCTGCATCCCATGACGAGGCATCAGGAATAAAAATGGAGAAGTCACCGCCCGTCAAACGGGACAGAACAGTGTTTGAATATTGCCTGGTTGCTTCCCGCAGTTGATCTGCAACTTTTTGCAGGAGCTCATCACCGGCCTGAAAACCTTTCTGCTGGTTCAACTCATGCAGATCCAGTATCTGCACCAGCAGAACAATACCCTTTATAGTGCTGTCGTCCCGGTCGAGCCGGGCATTTATCTGGCTTTCAAGAAACCTCCTGTTCCCCAGACCAGTCAGGGAATCATAGTAGGCCTGTTTTTTCAGTCCTTCTGCAATAATCACCTGTTCTTCGAACATTTCTTTGACTTTATGGGTCATGCGGTTCATGGCCTCAACCACCCTCCGCAGCTCTTTGGTCCTTGGCAGCTGTTCCTGGAACTCATAACGTCTTTTACAAAGAGCGTCTGCCTGCTTCGCAACCAGGATTAGGGGTTTCAACAATACTCTCAGGATAAAGCCGCCTATGATCAGTACAACTATGCCACTGCCTAAAAACCAGAGTGTCATGCTCACCATGTTTTCCCACAGGGTTTTATAGGCATAACCGGGATGACTCTTCACATAAACGGTGCCTGCCTGGCGCCAGCCTATCATGACATTTGCCGAAGCCTCCGGCGTTTTTAAAGGTATAAGGCTGATAAACCATTGGGGTACATTCTCAATCTTTACGTCAAGTAGACGTTCAACCAGGACATTTCCCTGGACATCCGAATACCTGACTATACGGTAATATCCCCTGTCAAACACTGCGTTTACCATGGTCTCAATCACCGTTACATCTTCATCAATCGCATACTGTGAAATCGACAGACCAAGAGATGTCGCGGTATCCTGAGCGTGGGATTCCAGCTGGTCGATGAGAAAACTTCTGGTGCTCTGAAGCTTGGCCAACCAGGTTCCGCTAAACAGGATAAAGAAAAGGAACAGAGTGAAAATAACGAGTTGTCTGTAGAGCGTCATAACTTGCACCATATTTTATGTGACGGTTTTATTCCGCGATCAATTCCAACAGATATTACGATATATCCAGTCTCAGGAAAAACATTAAATGTTTCCTGCAGCCATTCTGTGCATCAGTTCCTGCCAGCGCTGCAGCCGGCTGCTGCTTCCTGCAAACTTGCCTTTTCCCCGTTCTTTTGCGAGCCACATCCCGGTACCGTTGAAACTGTAAATCGGCAGCAAATCCTGGCGTTGTGAGGCGGGACGGAT
>JAFDBU010000048.1 GCA_019313095.1 Deltaproteobacteria bacterium
ACCTGACAATCAATAATGGTTACGAGGCTGCTATTGCGAGGGAATTTAACCGGTTCCTCCTTTCAGGCGGAGTGGTCCGTAGCAAGAAACCGGTCTACTGGTGCTCATCATGCCGAACGGCCCTGGCTGAGGCTGAGGTGGAGTACCACGATCACGGTTCTCCTTCAATCTATGTCAAGTTTCCACTGCTGGACGACCTGGGCCGGATAATACCTGAACTGTCAGAAGAGATAATTGCCGGCAGAAAAATATACGCCTTGATCTGGACGACGACTCCCTGGACCCTTCCCGCCAACCTGGCAGTGGCCTTTCACCCCGATTACAGATATGGAGCGGTTGGGGTGGGAGATGAGATTTGGATAATGGCTGAAAATCTCATCCAGCAGGCATTTTCGGAGTTTGATGAAGATGTGGCGGCAAAGGGGCATGAGCTGCTGGCAACCTTTTCAGCCAGGGATATTGAGTGCAAGAAATGCAGACATCCTTTCATGGAGCGTGAATCACTTATTATTCTGGCCAATTATGTGACACTTGAAACAGGAACAGGTATCGTCCATACAGCACCCGGCCACGGCCGGGAAGACTATATGAGTGGCCTGCAGTATAATCTACCGGTACTGTCTCCAGTTGACAGTGCAGGGGTTTTCACGGATGAGGCCGGGCCTTATGAGGGTATGTTCATCTACGATGCCAACAAACGTATAAACAGTGATCTGAATGATAAAGGCTATCTGGTCAAAGAAACAGCAATATCGCACAGCTATCCCCATTGCTGGCGTTGCAAGGAACCGGTGATTTTCAGAGCTACAAAACAGTGGTTCATCTCAATGGATATAAACAACTTGCGCGAAAATGCTCTGCAGGGGATAAAAAGGGTCACCTGGACACCGCGTTGGGGTATGGAGCGTATTTATGGTATGGTGGAAGTCAGGCCCGACTGGTGTCTTTCGAGACAGCGTGCCTGGGGGGTGCCTCTTACTGTTTTTACCTGTGAAAGCTGCGGTGAGGTCCTTAAGGATGAGAAGGTGGCGCAGAAAGTTGTCTCAGTTTTTACAGAAGAGGGTGCTGATGCCTGGTTTAAATATGATGCGCAGCACTTTCTAGGGGAAAACTGTTGCTGCCCAAGTTGCGGCTCCACGAAGTTTTTGAAGGAGAGTGATATTCTAGATGTCTGGTTTGACTCAGGTGTCAGTTATGCTGCTGTTCTGGAAGAAAGAGACGGCCTCAGGGCTCCGGCTGATCTATACCTGGAGGGCAGCGACCAGCATAGGGGCTGGTTTCAAAGCTCCCTGCTGGCCTCAGTAGGAACCAGAGGCATCCCGCCATACCACGGCGTGCTGACCCATGGTTTTGTAGTGGATGGCCAGGGAAAGAAAATGTCAAAAAGCATTGGCAATGTTATTGCCCCTGAAGAGATCATAAAAAAATTCGGTGCGGAAATTCTCAGGCTTTGGGTGTCCAGTGAAGACTACAGAGATGATATTAAGATATCTGATGAGATCCTTAAGCAGCTGTCTGATGCTTACCGCAAAATCCGCAATACAATCCGCTTCCTCCTTGGAAATCTCTACGATTTTGTACCAGCAGCCGACAGAGTGGCTTATAATGACATGGAGGAACTCGACCGCTGGGCCATCAACCAGTTTGAACTCTTCAAACGGAGAACGGTCAAGGCCTATGCTGATTTTGATTTTCACCTTGTTTTTCATGGCCTGCATCAATTCTGCGGTGTAACAATGAGTGCTTTCTACCTTGATATCATCAAGGACAGACTGTATACGTCCCTGCCTGCCTCACAAGTCAGGAAGGCAGCCCAGACGGTTCTCTACGATATTCTCTCAGGACTTTTACGGCTCATGGCGCCGGTGATGAGCTTTACTGCTGCCGAGGCCTGGGAGCACTTGCCCGGTGGGGAAGAAATGGGGCGGGAGCGTGACAGCGTATTTTTGCATGAGTTTCCGCAGGAAATTCCTGAGGCAATTGATTTGGATTTGGACAAGAAGTGGCAACAGCTGCTTGATGTTCGCTCGGAGATAACCAAGGCACTGGAAGGCGCCCGGAGGGATAAAATCATCGGCCATCCCCTTGAGGCAAAGGTCATGGTGAAAGCAACAGGCTCCCTTGCAGAATTTCTTGCAGATAAGTGGGAAACATTGAAAATGATATCCATCGTCTCAGAACTCGTAAAGACAGAGGAACTTGCTGCCGAAACTTATGTCAGCGAAGCATTGCCGGAATTGCATATTTCTGTCTTGCCTGCTGCAGGGGGTAAATGTGAAAGGTGCTGGCTCCGTTCCGATACTGTCGGGCAGGAAGATGATCATCCTGAACTCTGCAGTCGCTGTACTTCAGTTGTTTCCCAGCTTGCCTGAGCAGGAACAGCTAACGCATTCCTCGCAGCTTGCTGCGGGGTTAGTGAGCGCATTTGATAAAATCAACATCCTTACCTCAGGAGATTCCCCTCGGCTTGCCGCGGGGAGCTTCAATATCAGAATATTAAACTTTGGGTTTACAAGTGAATGCCAAGTATGAAGTTCGTGACCTAATACCTGTCGGAGTTGCTTTGGCAGTTGTAATAGTGGACCAGCTGACAAAATTATGGGTCATGACAACCTTTGCTCTCCATGAACAACTGACTGTCATATCCGGTTTTTTTAATCTGGTCTATATTACTAATACCGGAGCAGCCTTTGGATTTTTGGCTGGCGATAAAACATGGTTGCGGCAGGTTTTTTTTGTTGGGGTTTCCTGTGTAGCCCTTATTGTTATTGCACTTGCCTATAAGCACCTGAAAAAGCAGTCCGGGATTTTTGTTTATGGACTTGGATTGATCGCCGGTGGTGCAATCGGCAATCTTATTGACCGGCTGCGTTTTGGTTCTGTTGTCGACTTTCTGGACTTTTACCTGGGCACCTATCACTGGCCGGCTTTTAATGTAGCTGATTCTGCCATCACAGTCGGAGCCGGACTGTTTCTGCTTGGCACGCTGCTGCAGCAGATAAAAGAAAGTAAAGAATGCTCTTAAAGTTTAAGAAAAAAGCAATTGATATCCTTATCCACTTACAATCTTAGCAACTTTTTATTTGCGGGGAGTCATGATGCAGGAAAATAGAATCGCGGTCCTTTTTCCCGGTCAGGGATCCCAGTACATCGGCATGGGCCGGGAGTTCCTGGAAACAGACCGGGAAGCGGCAGACCTTATGGATCTGGCAGGATCAATCAGCGCTGCACCCTTAAGGAGATTATGCCTGGAAGGCCCCATGGAGGAATTGACCAAAGCCTTGCATTTGCAGCCCGCTTTGACGGTGGTCAATCTGATCTGCTGGCAGGCTGCCCGGAAAGCGGGTATTCAGGCAGACTATTTTGCCGGCCACAGTCTAGGTGAGTACAGCGCCCTTTATGCTGCAGGCATATTGACAGTTGAAAATACCCTGAAATTGGTAAGTCAAAGAGGGAGGCTCAGCCAGCGGGAAGGGGAGAAAAATCCAGGCGGTATGCAGGCGATTTTAGGCCTGCCCCTGAAAGAGGTCGAGGAGATTCTGGCCTCTTTGCCGCAGGGTGATCTGGCGACGGTGGCGAATCATAATACGGAAACGCAAATAGTTATTTCCGGTTATCATGATTCCCTTGCAAAGGTCGATGCGATAGTCAGTGAAAAGGGAGGCAAGGCAATTACTCTCAATGTCTCAGTGGCGAATCACAGTCCGCTTGTTGCCGGCGCTGTCCCGGATTTTGAGACAATTATGGCTGCGACTCAGTTTTCTCCGCCGCAAAAGCCTCTTCTTTTTAATGTCACTGCGGCTGAAGAAACAGACCCAACAGTAATCCGTTCCATCATGAGTCGCCAAATTGCCGCCAGGGTCCGCTGGTACGAGACCATGAATTCTCTGGTGGCAAAAGGAGTAAATATATTTATTGAAGTAGGCCCTAAGAAGGTGCTTAGCGGCTTGACCAAAAAAATTGTCTCAAAATCCTCCGGGTGCAGAATGTTTCAATTTGATACCCCGGAAAGCCTTGCGAGGTGTATCGACAGTATAAACGCTGACTGATATTGCCTGTTGTTTTTGCGATGCGAAAAAAGAAGAACAACCGAGCACTGCTTGACATTATGTAAAGTTCCAATTATGTTTGCCCGTTTTTCATATAGATCTGGTACAGGCAATAAAACCCTTTACAGGTTTTATTTGTTAATAAACAGGAACAGCGAAAGTATTCCGCGCAGCTCGGAGTCTTCGTTTACCTACCGAGGGGAAACTAAATTGTGACCGTAAGGTTCAGCTGAACTTAAACATGCTGGTGTGGAATAAAACTGTTTCAAGTTTGCAGCGGAATAAGGAGTTGGCAGCTACAAAGTAAATATGATTTTTTATTATGTTTGATAATTTAACCGACAGACTGCAGA
>JAFDBU010000049.1 GCA_019313095.1 Deltaproteobacteria bacterium
GCAACTGGAAACAGGGATGCGTCAGGCATCAAAAACACTTGATTTTGAAAAGGCGGCCTTTATCCGTGATCAACTGCAGGCCCTGGCAAAAACTCTTGAAAAGCAGGTAATGGTCAGCAATCTAGACCGTAATCAAGATGTCTTCGGCTACGTGCGGAAAGGTGCTGGAGTAGGGATTTCGGTGGTAAAGGTCAGACAGGGAATAGTCTGCGGCCAACAGGTTTTTTTTCTTTTGGATCCAATTGGTGATGATAATGAAGTGCTGGAAGAGGTTCTGAGACAGTATTATACGAAAGAACAGACTGTTCCGGATGAGTTGCTGCTACCGTTTCAGGTTGTTGATCAGATTTCCCTGCTGGACTGGCTGAGTAGAATTCGTGGCAAAAGTGTTCATTCGAGGATTCCTCAACGGGGTGAAAGATTAAAACTGTTACGCCTGGCAGAAAAAAATGCCCGACAGATCCATATTGAGCAGGAGAACAGGAAAAGAAATTGGCAGGAACTGGCCAAAACCCTGGAGAGAAAATTACATCTGCTATCGTTTCCCTCCAGGGTTGAATGTTTGGACATATCCAATATCGGAGGCAAGCAGCCGGTAGGATCTCTAGTCTGTTTTCTGGAAGGAGAAAAGGCCCCGAAGGAATACAGGCATTATTCAATCAGCAGTGTCCATGAACCAGATGATTACCGCATGATGCATGAGGTTTTGACCAGGCGTTTTAGAGGTATGCATAAAAAGGGTATATTGCCCGACCTCCTGGTTATTGACGGCGGCAAAGGTCATCTAAACGTTGCCTGGAATATCCTGCAGGAAAAGGGGTTGCAGGGTAGGGTAGACTTGGTTGCCATTGCCAAGGACAAGGAGAATAAAACTGATAAAATCTATCTGCCGGGCAGGAAAAATCCGCTAAATCTTATGCGTCATTCACCGGTAGTATTCTTCCTGATGCAAATCAGGGATGAAGCCCACAGGTTCGGCATCAGCTTTCATCGCAAACTGCGCCATAAAAATGCTCTTGCATCTGAAGTTGATAGTATTCCGGGAATCGGTCCGGTTCGCAGAAAATTGCTATTGAAAACCATCGGCAGCTTGGCAGGGGTTAAAAAGGCCACGCCCAAAGAACTTGCAGAGATAAATGGTATCGGTCCTGAACTGGCCAGCCAGATATGGCACTTTTTTCATAATGAACAAAGAGACTGAAAAATTGAGTATATATAGAATTATAGTTTTCGAAGAAAACGGCTCAGGCGAAAAGAAAATCCAGGGTATCACTGATCATGGAACGGGACTGAAAATCAGCCGCCGTTATAATATACAGGAAAACCTGCCAGAAATAGTGGATGAACCTGAGCGCTACATACCCGATGATTTCAATGCCGATCTGGTGCTGGATTTTTTAAAACACCCGGACCTGTCATCCTATCTCGCGCTTGTTTGTAATAGAAAAAACATTCCTGTTATTGCTTCCGGGAAAAAACATGCAGAGGCAATGACCCCTTTTACCTGATGCGGGCTTGGACGCCTGCAGGCTGCGGGTAATTATGGCAGACAATTCGGCTTGCCGGAGTACAGCGTTGAAATTGAAAATGGTCGAATAGCCTCAATTGAGGTCAAAAGAGGCGCACCGTGCGGCGCCACCTGGGATGTGCTGGCCCGGGTCGTCGGTTTGCCATTGGAAGAGGCAATTTCCACCCTGGCCAGGGAAGTCCAGTATATCTGTTATGCAGATCCGAGTGCTTTCGACCCCATATCAGGCAAGAGCCCGTTGCATTATGCTGGTGACGTACACGCAGCTGCTCTTAAAAAGGCTATATCAGAAAAAAAAGACTTATGATTCACCATCTTGCTTGTCACGGATATTGCCTTACTATATTGAACATGAAGATGAAGGATCGATTTTTTAAAAAAACACGTCTGATGTTTGTATCACCCTGGTTGCTTGCTGCAGCCATCGGTCTTCTTTCCCTTATTATTGTTATTTTTGCTGCCAATAATATCAAGCGTGAGCGGGGTATGCTTACCGAGGGATTATTTCGTAAGGGCGAGGCAATTTTCCGTTTCGTGGAAGCAGGTATGCGTGCCTCCATGATGTCGGGCATGATGGGAAACATGATGGGCGTGAATATTCCTGAAAACAGCGGTGCAGCCCAGACCCAGCGTCTCATTGAACAGGCCTCGGAGTCTCCTGATATCCACTATATTGCCGTGGTTGATATATCGGGCAAGGTCCTGGTTCACAGCGACCCTGATAAGGTCGGGACAATGATCCAACGCGATTTTGACATTTTACGTAATGCTGATCAGAAGGGTGCGTTCCACATAATAAGGCAGACGGAAGTGAGATATAAAGTGTTTGAGGTCCTTGGACCGTTTGAACCATTTCGCGGCAGGGGAGGTCTTAAGAGGTGGCGAGAGCAGTTCAGACAGCAGTATCCTCTCAAACCGAAACTACATTCCCAGGGAGATGTGCCTCCTGACAGTTGGCATCTGTCAACTCTTGGATCGGAAACACATCCTCAGTTTATTCTTGTCGGGTTGGATATGACCGAACTTGAGAATACAGTCCGGAGATACCGCTACCAGATGATATTTATGTCGATTACCCTGCTGCTCATTGGATTGGGTGGCTGGATATCTTTGATGGCTGCCCAGAGTTACCGTATTTCCCAGGAAGCCCTGAACAGAGTCCAGGCTTTTACCGGCCTTTTGATTTCCAGATTGCCAGTTGGTATTATTGCAACCGATCAAAAGGGCAAGATAATAACTTTTAATTATAAAGCAGCCGCCATGACCGGAAAAAATGTGGAATCGGTCAGAAATGGGAAGCCGGCAGATGTTCTGCCCTCTGAGGTTAGCCGCTTTTTTGTTCTGCAGGATGAAAGGGAGGAAATGACGGACAGGGACGTGATCTTGACAGGAACTGACAATAACCGCTACTCGCTTCACCTGAGTTCATTGCCGGTCTATAATCAATACTCGGCTTTTATGGGACGGGTCCTGCTTATGTACGATCTATCCGAACTCAAAAGACTGGAAAAAGAAGTTCAACGGCATGACCGGTTGGTTGCCCTGGGAAAGATGGCTGCTGGTGTTGCCCATGAAGTCAGAAATCCCCTGAGTTCAATAAAAGGGTTTGCAACGCTGCTCGGGTCAAAGTTTAAAGAAGGCAGTAAAGAACATGAGGCCTCGGATCTTCTGGTACAGGAAGCGGAGAGGCTGAACCGGAGCATAACAGAACTTTTGAACTATGCCAGACCCACAACTCTCCGTAAAGAACCTGTCAATATTGGTGAGATGTTAGATCTGTCCTTGAAGCTGATAAGCAGTGATGCACAGGCTTTGGGTGTTACTATTTCTCTGAATATTGAACCGGATCTTCCTGCGGTCTCAGTTGACAGGGACAGGATAAATCAGGTACTGCTTAATCTTTACCTCAATGGTTTGCAGGCCATGGAAAACTCTGTTGAAGGCAAAGAATTGAAGGTTTCAGTCCATCATGATAAAGAAAATAAGATGCTGGCAATTGAGGTGCGGGATAACGGCTGCGGTATACCGCGGGATGATTTGGAAAAGGTTCTTGACCCATATTTTACGACGAAACCTGAAGGTACAGGACTGGGTTTGGCCCTGGCCTACAAAATCATTGATGAACACAAAGGGAGTATTCAATTTTCCAGTAACCAGGGTAAAGGAACCTCTGTATCAATTTCCCTGCCCATGGATTAAACCGTTACCCTGTGTCTTGGATTTTTAATGTTTTCCCTGGAACTTTCATCATTAAAAAAAACAGAAGAGTTGGGCATATCCCTTGGAAAGATAGTGGAGTCCGGGGATGTCATTACACTGCATGGCCCCCTCGGTTCGGGAAAGACCACCTTAACCCAGGCTATTGGCCAAGGGCTGGGAGTTGACCCGCGCATATATATCACCAGTCCGACATTCAGTCTCCTGCATGAATACCAGGGCCGAATTCCTTTATACCACATGGATCTTTACAGGCTGGCAGACGAGGATGAGATAGAATCAATTGGCTTGCAGGAATATTTTTTCGGCAATGGCGTAACTGTCATTGAATGGCCTGAAAGGCTCGGAAGCCTCATGCCCGCCGAACGTCTTGATCTTGTGCTAGTCATATCAGGTGAAGCGTCCCGTACAGCATATTTGACGGAACATGGCGATCTCTGGCAAAAAAAGGTGGCCGAGATAATTTCCATGGTGTAAAAATGTTGCTTTCCAAAACCGCTTTGCATACCACATTGTGATATTAAATCGATTTTTGTAAACCAATAACCAACGATGTATTTTTGCAAATACTACTTTATTGAAATTTTTATAACTTTTTCTATTTGAACAGACCCCAAACGCAGCTAAATATCTCACAGCGTGCGCGACAATTTTTAAGGAGATGTTGTAATGGAACCAAAACCGATTCGTTTACAGGACTGCTACAAGACATACACCTATGACCAGGACAAGGTTTTTACCCCAGTTGAGACCGTCAAACGTTTTAAGGAACGTCTTGCAGAGGTTGATCTGGACATTTTAAAAGAAGTCCGACGCATAGATAACGGGCGGCTTGATATCCCCATATATTTCAGCATCACCGGCAAAGATGCCCGGGAGGTGATCGGCAACAAGAAACAGATGGGGAAGGGCAGTACTCCTGAGCAGTCACAGGCCAGCGCCTGCATGGAGCTGGGTGAACGGTTCAGTTTTTTCAGCTTTATCAAAAACCAGAATAATTTTATTACCGGCACCTATCCTGAATTACAGGCCGCAGGCTATAATCTCTTACCTGTTAAAAGGCTTTTGCAGTCTGTACATGATGAAACCATGCAGGAGCAGATGCTTGCCAAACTCCTGGCTGATATTCCCATTAAATGGACCTGGGCCACGAACTTGAACCGGCAGGAAGAGGTATTGATCCCGTTTTCCTGGTTCTATGCCATCAACGAATTTAATGGACCTTCAAACGGCAACTCCTATGAAGAATCCATCTGTCAGGGAATATGTGAGATAATTGAACGCCATGTCTGTGCTGTTGTCAGTCATGAAAAACGGCAGGTGCCGCGGATCAGGCTTGAATCAGCCAAGGATCCCGTTTCACGGGAACTGATAGAAAAATTCAGCCGCAACGGTATTGAAGTATACCTGAATGATTTTACGCTTGATACGGGAGTACCGACAGTCAGCGCGCTTTGCATTGATCCCTCGACATTCCCGGTTATGAGTGAGATCGTCTGGACCGCGGGAACTACTCCGAATCCGGAAAAAGCCTTAATCCGGGCCCTCACTGAAGTCGCTCAGCTTGCAGGTGATTTCAACACCCATGCAAATTATGTGGCCAGCGGCCTGCCTAAACCATTGGCCATGGATGAGATTGAGTATCTTTTGAACGGCCCTGAAGTTGACCTGCAGGATCTTCCTGATCTTACCAGTGACAATATGAAAACTGAAGTGGAGAACTGCCTGGCTGCCCTTGAAAAACTCGATATGGAAGTTTATATCGTCAATACCCAACATCCGGAACTCAAGATGCCTTCGATATATACCATTATCCCTGGGGCGCATTTCCGGGAAAGAGCTACCAGCCGAAATGCAGGCCTGTTTGCAGCCAAACTTATGGCTGAACTGGTCGAGGACCCGATAGAGTCCAATACCCATCTACTCAATATGCAGAAACTGCTGCCCGATGCCTATTTCATAGAATTCTACCTGGGCCGCAACCTTCTTTCCCTCGGTCTGCAGGAGGAGGCTCTGGTACACTTTAACAAGGCGTTAGACCTGAATCCCAGTGAGGAGGATCTGCCTTACATTTATTCCTATATCGGCAGCTGTCTCAAGGATCTTGAACAATACCGGGAGGCCATTGTTGTTCTTGAAAAAGGGGCTGAGATTGATAATACCAGGCCTGATATCCATAACCTGTTGGGTTTCTGTCATTTCAAGCTGGAGGAATATGAAAATGCTGTATCACACTTCAGCAAGACAATAGAATTGAATCCTGCCTCGGCAATTGATTATGCCAACCTGGGAGTAAATTATCGCAGACTGGCCAGAAATGAGGAAGCAATAAAGTATTTTGAGCTGGCCCTGTCTCTTGATCCATCTATAGAGTTTGCCCGGGACAACCTGGCACAGCTGACAAACTCCTTTTCATAAAGTCATGGAATAAGGCCGCGGCTTTTTTTAAGTTCCTTCTGCGGCCTTTTCCTCTCCCGCCGATTGCAAATTGTTGTAATCGAGAGTATTTATAGCATTGTTGCCAGCTTCTATTATTTCACACTCCAGATGCAATATTTATGGTGCGGTTCCTGATATTATGATTCACTGCAAATGTTCTGAGAACAAAGACCTGACAGCATTGATTCGCTTGGTGTCCCATTGTTAAAACTATGGAATAAAATTACAGCTCAGGCATGAGACCCCTTTCAATTGTTGCATACTTTGACGGACGTCCGGGACACGAGAAACAGACCCGTAGTATTCTGCAATCACTTGCCGGTATTACAGAAACGAATGTTATCTGCAAAAAAGTCTCTACTTCCCACCTGACATATATAAAAAACTGAGCAGTA
>JAFDBU010000050.1 GCA_019313095.1 Deltaproteobacteria bacterium
CCATGGCCAGAACAGTCCGACAGCCAGAAATATCACTCCAAGTATGACCAGCGTTTTCTGCATCGTGTAGTATTATCTACGATAAAAAAACTATCCCTTGGCCAGTTCCTGCAACAGCTCTTTGACAATATTACCGTCGGCACGTTGGCCGAAATGCTTCATTATCGGCCCCATGGCCTGCATGGGACTTTTAAATTCTGCAAAATCAACATTTTCATTAATCCAGGCCAGCACTTCTTCCCTGCTTGCCATTCTGGGCAGGTATGACTCCAGCACCTGCAGGTAAGGAGAATTCTCCTTTTTCTGCAGTTCCAGCACGGATTTTTCCGATTTAACCAGGCCGCGGATGATGCCCAGCAGATCATCGTCGGTTATCTCTTCGGGTTTCTTCACCCGGAATGTTTTTTTGCCGCTTTCCAGGGTAAGTGGCACTGTCAGTTTCGGATACTCTCCCATAATCACACGGATAGCATCCCGGATGTCATTCTGCTTCTGCAGCATGGCATTTTTCAGATCAAGCTTGATCTTGTCATGCAGCGATATACCCGTATTCCGGCTCCAGCCGAATTCATATTTTTTCTCTGATGGCATATTTTTCCTCAGAAAAAGTGTTATTGGAAAATCCCCTCAAATTTCTCATTATGGCCGCCTCCACCACTCTGTCATCCCTCAGGCCTGAAGGCCGGAGAGATCTTTCAAGATTTCTCCCTCCGGTCAAAATAACATGATGGCGTTGAATATTTCCAGCATACCAGCCTTACAATACATCTGCCTCCTTTACGCTCAATGCCTCACCGTCTCACCCTGTTCTGCAGGGCCTTTATATAAAACTTGTTTATATAATCAGAAACCATCCGGCGGGCGGAAAAATGCGAGCCGCAGACCTTGATCGACTCTTTCATGATGCTGAGCCATTCTTTTGATATATCGTGGTTGCGCGATTTATAATAAAGTGGAATGATTTTTTCTTCAAGCAGGCTGTAAATTGCTTCAGCATCAGCCTTGTCACGATCACCTTCCACCTCTTCCGCACCAAAGGCCCAACCATTTTTACCGTTATACCCTTCAAGCCACCAGCCGTCCAGGATGCTCAGGCTCGGCACCCCGTTCAAGCCAGCCTTCATGCCGCTGGTACCGCAGGCCTCCATGGGCGGTAGAGGGTTATTGAGCCAGACATCTACCCCGTGCACCAGGTACTGAGCGAACTGCTCGCCATAATCCTCAACAAAGGCGATCCTGCCTCCATATTCAGGATCCCGGGCTGTGTTAACTACCCGCTGAAGGATTCTCTTACCGGGATCATCTGCCGGATGGGCCTTACCGGCAAAAATTATCTGGATCGGCTGCCAGCGGTCTGTAAGAAGTTTTTTAAGCCTCTCCATATTATGGAAAATAAGGTCCGCTCTCTTATATGCGGTGAAACGACGGGCAAAACCCAGTGTCAGGATAGTAGGATCAAGAAGCGTGCCGCCGGAAACCATCAGGGAAGGGTTCAGCCGGTCCTCGGTCCAGCGGCGCCGGGCCCGCTCCCTGATGGCATCTATGAGCTTAATCTTCAACCACATATGCGTATCCCACAATTCACTGTCCGGGATTTCATCAACCAACTCCCAGATATAGTGATTTTCATGCTGACTCAACCATTCCGGGCCCAGGTATTTATTGAAAAGCAATTCCATTTTGGGCTCGATCCAGGTCGGTACATGCACACCGTTAGTCACATGCTGGATAGTGATTTTTTCCGAGCCCGTATCAGAAGTCAAACCCTGCCACATTCTGCTGGCAACCTCGCCATGCTTTCTGCTCACACTGTTGCGGAATCCTGACAACCGAAGGGCAAAGGCTGTCATATTAAAACCTCTCTGGGGTTCTTCAGGATGGATGCCCAACCGCAAAAAGGAATCATGTTCAAGCTTATGAACGCTGCAAAAATTGTGAAAATACTTGTCAATCAGTTCAAAGGGAAAAACATCATGGCCTGCCGGCACAGGGGTATGCGTCGTAAAAACAGTCGTATCGCTCACCGCTTTACTCGCTTCTTCAAAACTGAGACCGGCCTGGATATGATCCCTGATCCTCTCAAGCAGTGCAAAAGCTGCATGCCCCTCATTCAGGTGTAATACAGAGAACCTGATCCCCAGCCTCTCAAGTACCTCCATGCCACCAATGCCAAGGACAATCTCCTGCCGCAGCCGCTGCTCAATATCGCCGGCATAGAGTCTTGATGATATAGACCTGTTCCAGGGATCATTTGGCTCGATATCCGTATCAAGCAGATACAGTTCGACCCTTCCAACTTCAACTTTCCAGACACTGACATAGATCGGTGGCTCAACAATTGGAACCTTGACCACCACCTGCCTGCCATTTTTATCCAGAACCCTGTAGATGGAGGCGGCCTCACGGTCCAGAGGCTGGTCCAGGTTTTCCTGCCAGCCGTCCTCGCGTATGCGCTGCAGAACATAGCCTTCCGGATACATGAAACCTACAGCTACAAGAGGCACCTGCAGATCACTGCACTCCTTGATGAAGTCACCGGCCAGAAACCCCAGCCCCCCGGCATAGAACGGCAAAGAATGATGCAGGCCGTATTCTGCTGAAAAATATGCTATCCCAGGGGTATCACGGTCACATACACTGCTCAGCCTGGAGCAAACGCCTTTTTCAAGGTATTTGTGAAACTGGGAAAGTACCAGGTCATAATGCCTGAGAAATTCCTGATCCTGTGCTGCTTCAGCAAGGGATTCAGGTGAAAGCTCCTTCAGGGTCTTATCAGGGTTGTGCAGGCTTTCTTTCCAGGCCTGTCGGTTCAGAGACTTGAAGACCATGCGGGCCGCCGGATGCCAACTCCACCAGAGATTTTCCGCCATCTCTCCCAGGCCGAGCAGCCTTTCCGGAAGATTCGGGAACTCTAGCCTGATTCTGTCCATCTTGTCTTCGGTCACGGCCAACTCCATATATTATAGGCGGCAGCATCTGCCTCTTCAGTTTTTTACGATGCATATAATTTACTAGTATTCCACGATCATATGCAAGAGACAGAAACAATATATTTCTTTGGCCTTATTAAGTATGCACAAAAATATTTAAAAATTTGCAAATATATATTATGTATAATTCATCCAGATCCCAAGCATATGTTATAAAATTGACAATATTAACTTATCTATAATTTCTACATTGTAACACTCCCTATGGAAAAACGCATATCGGCGGCTTAGGACAAAAATTTCCCCAATCTTATATCAACCTACAATTGGGAGATACATCCTTTAAAAATTCCAAAGGAGGATAATAAATGTCCAAAAAGTATATGATGATAATCACCCATTCCATCGATACGCCTCACCGGACATGCACAGCAATCGGTCTGGCATCATGCCTGATGGTTGAAGGAGCTGATGTTGCCTTATTCTTTATGTGTGATGGTGCACTATTGATGCAGAAAGGTATCGCAGAGACCATAGAAGGACAGAATATAGCGCCGGTTCGTGATCTTATGCCGATAATCCTGGAAAGGGATCCCCAATTATATGTCTGCAAGATCGACCTCAAAAACCTCGGCATCCCGGAAGATGATCTGCTTGAGGGCGTGAAGATCGTCACCCTGCCTACAGTTGCTGAATTTATGATGGATAGGGAAACTCTTATGTGTTAGGTATAGTCTTAAAATATATTAAGTTTAGTAGGGGGAGGATTGGCCCGGTATCAGGCGTCGGGGTTAAGGCATCAGTCTAAAGTTTGGCTGGTGCCTGCTTTATTATCAACTCATATTATCTATTATAGTTTAACAAGACCGTAAAGCTTAGTTCAATCCAGCATAAGTAATGTAAAAATATTGGCATGACAAAACGATTTTCTTGATAATAGAGAAATGATTTGGGGAATTAAAGAAATTCTCCTGCGTAGTATTCTCTAGAAGTCTGACATTGCTGCTTCTTCTGTTGTAAAAACAGGAATGCATCTTGTCAGGCCGACCATCTGGAATATTTTCTGAAAGTGATCGGACAACCCATATGCATGGATCTTCTGCGCTTTCTTTCTGCCTTCAGAGGCAATATCGATCAAAGATGCCAAGCCTCCACTGTTTATATAGCAATCCTTATCAAACTGCAGCAGAATCTTAGGTGCGGTCGAGATCAGTACATCATGATAAGCATTACCAATCACTTCACCGGTTACTGCAGTAACATCACCCTTGATACTTATTATGGCAATATCACCTTTTTGACTTGTTGATACCTGAATATCCTTACTCATTCCTGAAGCCTCCGATTAACAGTTACTTCAAATTTCTTACCGAGAGAAATATCATTAAAATGTCATATTTATTTATTTAGATGCATCAGCATTTTCACTTTATTGCCCTCTCCAGGGTGGGCCTCGAAAGA
>JAFDBU010000051.1 GCA_019313095.1 Deltaproteobacteria bacterium
CAACTCCATGGTCCTCAGGTTCACTTCGCCGCATTTAAGCACCAAGCCGATCCATTCATCAACACTCATATCTGTACGCAGCATGGCTGCCAGAGCCTCTTGGATAAATGCATATACCGCTTCGTCCTCACGGCCCAGGATCTTGGCATGATCAGCATAGGCGGCAACACCCTTGAGACCATAAAGCAGGATCTGCTTCAAAGACAGGATGTCCGGATCCTCATCAGGATGCTTATTGAGTTCAACCGCCTTACCCTGCTTAACCAGGCCCGAGAAGTCATCTGCCGGAACAAATTCTGCAGGTGAGTCAGGAAAATCAATACTGCCTCCTGCCTGCTTTACTCTGACTTTAAGCGTTTCCCTGAGCGCAACACCTTTGTTGATCAGATGAATAAAACGTTCAGTATCAAAATTGACATTGGTCAGCGTTGAAAAAGTTCCTTCGCAGACAAAGAGGTTGACTTCAGAGTCAGTCACTCCTACCCTGCGTCCTTCCACCGACACCTGGGAAAGCCCCTGCAGAACATAGATCAGAAGGTCCTGCAGGTCTGCCAGGTCTGGCTCCTTGCCGCATACACCGATTTTGGTACACCCTTCACCTTTGGCTGCCTGTTCACATTGATTACAAAACATTGTGTTCTCCTTTTGTTAAATTTAACGATTTATATTGTTTGCAAGAATTTCAAAACCGGAAACCACCGGTTTTATTTTTCGTTTGTTGACTGCAAACTATATGAAAAAAGGAGAATGTTCCTTGACTTATATCAAGGGGGGGGGATTTTTTGTAAAAATTTAAAATTGAAAATGGAGAATTGAAAAGATGGTCAGGCATAAAGGCACAGAGGCAAAAAGTTATTAAATCTGTAGTTTTTTACTCAGTGGTTCTGGGCCTCTGTGCCTTTGTGTCTATCTTTTCTTCACCAACTCCCCGCTTTTTGAAGGTATCCAGGAACTGCGGCCGTCTGGTAATTCAATGCGCCACCAGGCGCCCCGCTCTTCAAGCAGCATAAATTCCGCACCGCTATGCAGGGGCGCCTCGAAACTCGGCTGGTATGAATCTGCATCACCCTGGCGTGCGATAACCTCAGGAGAGAGGATTACACCCTCCCTGTTTATGATCGACTCACGGCTTTCCACCATAAGAGAGGTACCGAACAATACAGCAAACAGCAGAGAGACACTAAGCCCCCAGGAGGTAAATGGTCGCCTGGAAAAAATCTTGGCCCCGGCAAATATCCAGAAAGATACATAGGCAAGACAAAACAGGATAAGCCTGGTTTTAATTCCCAGGTCATAATGGAAAAAGAACAAGGTCTGAAGGATTTTTTCCTTTTCTTTAATTTCCAGCTTATCCGGGCGCATACTTCTGGCATAGGCAAGATTTTTTGCCAGGTTTGAATCATTGGGGATATACTGCCCTGCCCTGCGGTAGTTCAATATCGCCCTGCCGATATCATCAAGAAGGAAATGGATGTTGCCAATGTTGTAATAAAGTTTACCATTGCTGACATCTCCTTCATCTGCAAGACGCTGAAAACGAAGAAGGGCTTTTTTATATAAATCCCTGGCTGCTGCCGGATCTGTTTCAGTTAATTCCGTTGCCTGATGAAAAAATTCTGTACCCTGGTTGTAAAGTTCTGTTTTTTCAGCTTGTGATAATAGGGCCCCGCCATAGGCCGGAGCCAAAAGAACAGACAAAAAAAACATGCCGCTTGCAAACCACAGGCCGAAAAATTTGCCAGAACCATTGTTCCTGACATAAAAATATGGGGAAACATCTGCCCTGTCTAGCTTGTTTCCTGTCATCGTTTTGATATGATTGCCTATTTTTTCAAGCATTGATCTATCTTTTCAAATACAGTCAAGGCGGTATGAAGCATTTCCCGAATATCCGCACCAGCGCTTTCAGTTCCCCCGATAGCCCCGTAATGATATGCCTCGCACCGATCCAGAATATTCTTCAGTTCTGCCAGGAGGCCATCAGTTACGCCATGTTGCTTCAAGCGTTCAGCTGTTTCTTTATATACCAGACCGCCCGGCGGTATATAAAACCGTTTACCCAGATAGGTCCGCATGGCTTCAACCAATCCTCGGACAGTCTGCTGTAATTCTCTGCTGTCAATGTCCTGTTCCAGTCTTTTGAGTTCCCTGGAAAATTCAGGCAGCGCCTTTTGTGACTGCAGCCTATCAACATCCTGCAGGCGTTTCCGTTTCATATATAATGGTATGAGCACCAGCAGATACGCTCCCGGAGGGAACAAAACAAACGCTAAACCGATCTGGGAGCGAAACCATGTTACAATCTCGAAGTCCTGGTTTTCCAGGATATACTCCCCAACATAGTTATAGGCTATACCTTTATCCAGTGTAGTCAGCTCATTTTTTGCCAGTCCTGGAGACCCCCCTTCCGCGTCTTTTGCAGTTACTATGTTTGCGGCGTGCACCAGCAGAGGAATAGGTTTTGTGGCTGCAGATTCATATGCCTTGGTTTTGGGGTTGAAATAATTAAGGCTGATAGCGGGGATTTCTTTTACAGCTGGATTCTTTGCCCGGATAGTCTGGGTGAAAACCTTTACCCGGCCTTCAATCTCACCCTGTCCCATTTCTTCGGGCACCTTGAAATTATCCTTTATGTCCGGCTGGTTTCCCAGGGACGGCAGTTGTACGTTTTCCAGATACTCAGCACCGGTGACCATGACGGTAAGTGTAATCGGATCACCGACATTTACCTCCGTAGGATTTGCTTCGGCTGCAAGACTGTACTGTCCGACAAGGCCGGTAAAGTCCTGCGGCCGGTTTTCCTTCGGCAATGGTAAAATGTTGGCACGCAAAATATTAGACTCGGTTACGACCTGCCTGTATACCGCCTGTCTGCCCCCAAAAAAACCATCAAAAAGATCATTAAACGGCCGGGTTCCTCTTTTCTGCTGGTAGCCTGTGACTATTCTGCTGAATACCGAGCCCTTTCCAAGTGTGAATTCTCCAGGCTCCCTGGGAATTACTATTTTACGCAGAGTGACAGTAGTGTGCTGGCCCTCCTGTCCCTGTCTGGCAATGACTCTCTTCCCCGACAGATCCAGTGCGATGGCATCCTGCCCCTGGTAATTGCTGTCTTCAGGATGATCGATAAAGGTGAATCTTTGATCTTCCAGAAACGGCAGATCAAATTTAAATTCAGCGATGTTCCTGTTTACAAACCATTTAACTATAAGCACAAGGGGCTGCCCGACATAGCTCTCTGTTTCAGAAAGTGATATCAGCAGTTTGAACTCATCCGATACAACAGGTTTTACAACCCGTATGGGAATTGACTCCGTCAGTAATGTCTCCCCCCCTGCTGTAATTCCAATTGGGGGGACAGTTAAAATGCCGTCTCTTTTCGGTGTTAATTCATAACGGAATATGTAACCGTGCTCAGATACCCGGTTCATCTTACCGTTAATGATGGTGATCGACTCCCTGTTATTCTGGCCGCCGCCTTTTGGGATCACGGTGAAATCCGACAGGCCCGAAAGATCCGGTTCAGCTGGTGAGTCATCGCCATCAATTTTAATCTGCAGCATAAACGACTCGCCAACTGTAACTTCCTGTTTATCGACCTGGGCCTGGATGCTGATCGGCTTGCCCGACCCTTGTGCTGCCTGCAAGCTAACAAGAACAAAAACAAAACCGATTAATAATATATTTATAAAGTGATTTTTATCAGTCATAGATTTATGAATATTGTCATCTCGAAGGGCCGCAATCACCCCATCCAGTCATCTCGAACGGCCGTCAGGCCGGAGA
>JAFDBU010000052.1 GCA_019313095.1 Deltaproteobacteria bacterium
AATCTCCCCATATGCATGACAACATTTTCAGCCAGGGCGCCGAATTTCTTCATGGCATTATAGATATCCGGCTCGGCATTCTTATCGAGCCTGATAAGCTTTGCATAGCAGCCTCCTTCCATGGCAAAAATGCCGTTGTTGCCCCAGGCAATTTCATCATCGCCCAGCATGGTCCGGCCGGGGTCAGAGGAAAGGGTGGTTTTCCCGGTGCCGGAAAGTCCGAAAAAGAGGGCGTATTCCCGATCATCGCCTATATTGGCGCCGCAGTGCATGGGAAAGATACCCATGGTAGGATAAATATAGTTGAGGAAGGTAAAAACACCCTTTTTCGGTTCTCCGCAATACTTCATACCCGCTACGAGTATTCTGCGTTTGTTGAAATCAAGGATGACGGCGCCATCCTGCTCTAAATCATATTTTTCAGCATCAAGAATTAGCTCGGGCAGCACTATGGCAGTTACGGCAGCCTCTTTAATTTGACCGGGCAGAACCATCTCAGCGGGGGGCAGATCACGAAACTGGTTGAGAGCAAACAGGGCCCGGGAAGCATGGGAGGTTATAAATTGAAAAGGAAAGGCATTTTCCAGGTCCGCCCCCAACATTCTGTTAACTATGAAAATGTCCTTGTGCTCATTAATATAGTTGATCATTTCTGCAAAAATAAGATCGGCCTTTTTGCGTGTCATGGGTTGATTGAGTTTTGAGTTGGAGAAATCAACAGCAGGGGCATCATCAATAATATACCTGGCAATAGGAGTTCTCCCGGTATGCCTTTCATTGCCATACTTGTCATCAATCCTGGTATTGATTACCAGGGTTCCTTTTCTGCTGAGTCTGCCTTCTCCTTTGCGGATTGCTTCAGTGACAAGCTGAGAGAAGTGCAGATTCTCCAAACCTTCCACCTCTCCCACATTACAGGTTACATCTTCATTTATGCCTAATCTGCTCAAATCGAGTAATTCCTGAATACTCATGTGCAAACTCCTTGTGGAATATGTTATTTGTCTGCTTAATTATATACTATATCTCTTTAACGATATCTGAAGCAAGAGCTCTGTCAATAAGGGTCCTTTTTACTTTATACCTCCTTCTTTTGTCGGCATACGATACTGCCGACGATTGAAAGTTTGCCCAAAAGAAGGAGCAAGAAAAGGGTACCCGACTGTGCTGGCCCTTCGGCCTGCCTTGCGCTTCTCGCTGTTGCCGGGACGGTAAAAAACTCGGCTTCGCCTCAGACAGTTTTAGCGTCTTTTTCCGGCAACAGTTCCGATGCTCAGCGGCACAGAATATGGCCCTAAAACCAAAAAATATATTTCTTTAATCCATTTCACGCAGCCGAGCAGCACAGTAAAGAACGGATAAGCGACTCGGCGGAGCGCCAGCGACTTTCCGATGTCGCCCGTTCTTTGCAAGCAGCGCTGGGTAGTCCGACCCAGTCGGACCAAGTAATTGGCTGCACTTTTTGGTTCGTTTTTGTGCAAGCAAAAATGAACATAAACAGAAAGGATCACTACTGGGCAATTATAAATCCGGAGTAATTCTTTAAGTCTGGGGGTAAAGCTCTTCACAGGGGAGATATAAAATATCTGACTTGATTGCTACAGCAGGTTCATATGGTCGATCTTGGTGCAGCGGTTCATGACCACTAAGAGACCGGCAGCTTCTGCTTTTGCTGCCGCCTCCTGGTTGACAATGCCTTCCTGCATCCATATGAATCTGGCGCCAACGGCAACAGCATCGTCGATTATGTTCATTACCGCTTCAGACCTGCGGAAAATATCAACCATATCGATCTGGGTCGGGATAGCCCGTAAATTGGGGTAACAGGTAAGTCCTAGGAGAGCATCCTGCCCCGGGTTAACCGGAATTACGGTATAGCCTGCCTCCATGAGGTAGCGTGCCACCTCGTGACTGGGGCGGTGAGGTTTAGGAGATAGTCCCACCACAGCAATTGTTTTGGACTCTCGCAGGATTTTACGTATTTTCTTTAACTGCTCAGCGGCAAGGATCATAGGGCAAACTCTGATTTATTCTTGAGGTACTCAAGAAAATAATTGCTTTGCAGCGCCTCACCGCAGACCTTCTGCAGCAGTTCCGCCGGGGGATAGAGAGCACCATGGCGATAAATATTTTCAGTCAGCCACTGGCGTATTTTTTTTAAATTTCCTTGTTGCAGGGTCTCCTGGTAGCCAGTATCATAAAGGCAGTAATGATGCCAGAACTGGGAAGCAGCCAGGTTGCCGATGGTATAGGTCGGAAAGTAGCCTATGCTGCTGTGGGCCCAGTGGATATCCTGCAGAACGCCAGTGGCGTCGGAATCTACCTTCAGGCCGAGATAATTTCTGTATTTTTCTTTCCATTGGTCAGGTAATTCATAAACTTTGAGGTATCCGCCAAGGAGCTCTTTTTCAAGCTCATAGCGCACGATTATATGGAGGTTGTAGCTTACCTCGTCTGCCTCAACCCTGATGAGCCTCGGTCGTATCCTGTTTATATGCCTGACGAAGTCATCAAGATCAATATTTTGGAAAGAGCCGGGAATGGTCTGTTGCAGCATGGGAAAATAATGGTTCCAGAAAAATCTGCTCCGGCCGACTATATTTTCCCAGAGACGTGACTGGGACTCATGAATACCCAAAGACACGCCTTCATCAAGGGGTGTGGCTCCATATTCCTGACGGATACCTTGCTCATAAAGGGCATGGCCTCCTTCATGCAGGGCGCAGAAAATAAATTCAAGTGAATCAGGCCGGTATCTGTTTGTTACCCGCCTGTCGTTATGCCCGATGCTCGTGGTAAAAGGGTGGGCCGAGGCATCCTGTCGCCCCCGGTTGAAATCATAGCCTATCTCTGCAAGCATTCTTTCTGAAAAAGCGATCTGGTCTTTTTCAGCAATGGGCGGAATGGAAAAAGCAGTTTCAGGGAATTCCCTCTGCTGCCGCACCAGTTTGGTCAGTTCAGGCTGCAGAACTGCAAACAGGTCATCCAACTGTCGGCAGGTAAGTCCTTCCTCATAAAGATCAAGCAGGCTGTCATAAGGATGCTCTTCATATCCCAGGTAGTCCGCCTTTTGTAAAGACATGGAAACTATTTTTTCCAGGTATGGCTGAAAAACTTTAAAATCATTTTCCTTGCGGGCTGTAACCCAGGCTGGAAGCGATTCTGCTGTAAGGCGGGCAAATTAAGCAACGAACTGTTCAGGGAGTTTAACATTGCGCAGATGCTCCCTGCAAATAATCCGCAATAGGGCATTATCCTTGGCAGAAAACATGCTGGTATTTTCTGATGCTTGCTTCAGGAGATCTCCCAGCACCGGGTCGGTAATTTTCCGGTGAATGATGGCACTTAAAGTGGAGAACTGGCCGGCTCTGTCTGCCGTTGCTGCCGGCGGCATCATTACTTCCTGGTCCCACTGCAGTAGCGCCAAGATATTGTTCAGGTTGGTCAGTTCGGTTGCCCGCAGCAGCAATTCATCGATAACTTTCATAGTGTTTTTTATAATTCAGCTAAAAAGAATTTTACCATCTTCACTCACTGTGGTAATTTAATATTTTTTTTAGATTCATAACAATACATTAAACTATTTGATCAGGGAAAGGAACCGGCAGCGTTATGTATTTTCAAGATATTATCATGGAGTTAAACAAGTTCTGGGCTGAGCAGGGTTGTGTCATCCAGCAGCCATATGATATGGAAGTGGGAGCCGGCACCTTTCATCCTGCCACCCTGCTGCGTGCACTAGGGCCGGAACCATGGAAGGCTGCCTATGTCCAACCGTCGAGACGCCCAACCGATGGCCGCTATGGCGAAAATCCCAACCGACTGCAGCACTACTACCAGTACCAGGTAGTCATTAAACCATCACCCCTACAGATCCAGGACATGTACCTGGAAAGCCTGAAAAGGTTCGGTCTCAATCTCCTGGAACATGATATCCGTTTTGTCGAGGATGACTGGGAGTCTCCGACTCTTGGTGCCTGGGGCCTGGGTTGGGAAGTATGGCTGGATGGCATGGAAATCACCCAGTTCACCTATTTTCAGCAGGCAGGCAGTCTTGACCTGCAGCCAATTACCGTCGAGATCACCTATGGACTTGAGCGAATTGCCATGTACCTGCAGAAGGTTGAAAATGTCTACCATTTAGCCTGGAACGGGAAAGTGTCCTATGGTGAGATTTTTCACCAGGCGGAAGTGGAGTTTTCGACCTTCAACTTTGAGGAGGCCAATGTCGAGGCCCTGATAGGTTTTTTTGATACATATGAGTCAGAAGCCCACAAGCTGGTGGAAAAGGGCTTAATTCTGCCTGCTTATGATTACTGCCTTAAGTGTTCACATACCTTTAATCTGCTGGATGCCAGAAAGGCGATAAGTGTAGCTGAACGGACACGCTATATCGGCAGGATCAGGAATATTGCCAGAAAGGTCGCGGTGCAGTATACAGAGCAGAGGCAGGAAATGGGGTATCCCCTGCTGAAAGAAAAGAAGGTTGCCTGAGACAAAAGATAAAGAAATGGCGGAAGTGCATGGGAATCGAACCCACCCACCAGGCTGTTAACCCGGTGCACCGGATTTGAAGTCCGGGAGGGCCACCAGCGCCCTTTCCACTTCCGCGTAAAATTATAACTTATTGCATTGTATACAGATTTTAAAGACATTTTTTTTCTTTTTTGGTATAAAAATACGAACTTTTCCTAATTGAGGGAAAGGGGGAAGAGGTATGAAATGTGACCGTCTGATTTCTCTTGTCAAAAACTGGTACTTAAAAGTCCAGGAAGAGGCCATGGCGCCTGCCAGAATGGTGGCCTTCAT
>JAFDBU010000053.1 GCA_019313095.1 Deltaproteobacteria bacterium
AAGGAAAAGAATATCATGAGCAGATAAAGGCAGGGGAAGATGCAGAAAAAACAGAAGGGGTTGAAACGAAGTAAATGGGGATTTTTCTGTAAGTTCTACATTCAACTACCATCATGAAAATTTCTTTCAGAAAATGATTTTCTGGTTATCGACCACCTGCTTAAATTTAATATTTTTTTCCTTGACCCCTTGCTCACCTTTCTTTCCGATACCACTCTGCCAGTTTTTTGGGGTCCACCCCAAGCAGATAGCCGATGATGACAGCCTGGTTTATAAACGTTGTTCGCAGGAGTCCTAATTTTTTCCAGCGTCGGGCTGAGGTTGTTGCTTCCTGGCTAAGAATTTTTATGCGTCCCTTGTGCTTCAACTTTCTTGTCAGTTCAAAGTCTTCCAGTATTGGCAGGGCCGGGAAGCCACCAACGGCTGAAAACATTGAAGCTTTAAGAAAAATTCCCTGATCGCCATAAGGCAGTTGCATGAATCTGGAGCGAAAATTAACCAGCATTTCAATGATACGCAAGCCATATCCCTTACCGTCAATTTTTAAACTGAAGGCACCAGCAACAATCCCCGGCTGGTTTAAGATGTCATGTACCTTTACGGTAAACCCCTGTGGCAGCCTGGTATCCCCATGGAGAAATAGCAGTATTTCGCTGCTGGCAGCCTGGGCACCTGCATTCATTTGCAAGGCCCTGTCTGGAGGAATACTCAATACTTTCACACCTAAAGCCGTTGCTGTGTTTACGGTGCCATCCGAACTGTTTCCGTCAACTACAAGAATTTCTACATCCGGATTACCAAGGAGTTCCGGCAGAAGTCCTGAGAGGTTTTCAGCCTCGTTATAGGTGGGAATGATTATTGATATGCTTGAGATCTTCCGGTCTGTCGACATCGCTTAATGTTTCAAGTAACTCTATGGTTAAGCCTTTCCCGGCTGCAATTTTGAGGGTTTCTGCCAGCACGGAACCAGTACCCCATGAAATACCTTCAAAAAGAGTTTTTTCATGCCAGTTCAATCCGATTAGGTAGTAACCTCCGTCCTTAGCTGGACCCAATACGAGGTCTTTCAGGCGGAGTGCTTCAAAGGCCTGTTTCATGTGGCTCGATTTCAGGTACGGACAATCAGTTCCGATAATAACTGTTCTTTTATAATGTTGTCTGAAAGCTTCTGCAAAAGCATGCGACATACGCTGGCCTAGATCACCTCTCCCTTGTTCCCGGTATATAAATCCTGGCCCCAACCACTGCTGTATTTTTTTTCGGTTGCCTCCATTGAAGAAGACACTGATTGAAAGCGGGCATAATTGCATAAGTTTTCTTGCCTGCCGGATGGTAAATTCGGTGAGTTTTTTCTGGACAGCCGCAGCCTCATGGGCTCCCAATACTGCGGCCAGACGTGTTTTTGTTGTGCCCGGTTCAGGATAGCGGGTGAAAACAATTAACATTTTTTGAGTTTGACAGCTTTGCATACTTTATTGAATTGTTTATAAATACATGTTTATACGTTGTTGTCTTTAAGGGTATGTACCATGAACCGGGAAAAAAGAAAAAAAATCTCTCCATCAGCCTATAAGAAAAGAGACTATCGCCAGGTAATAGCTGCAGACGATCTGGTTTCATCATTCGTAACAGTCAAGGAAACAGACTTGCATATTCTTGCAGCGCTCGATTCCACTGAAGCAGGCTATCATTTTGTACACCGTTACCGTAACCAGCTGGAAAACTATATTACATCTCACCCTGATTTTCTGACTGCCCTGGTGCCTCTGGAGTACGATACATTGGCGCCTCCCATTGTCAAGTCCATGCTTAGGGCTGCGGCAACGGCAAATGTAGGCCCCATGGCGGCTGTTGCAGGGGCAATAGCAGAGTTTGTCGGCCGTGATCTCCTTGGTACCGGCCTGCTAGAGGTTATGGTAGAAAACGGCGGGGATATATTTTTACAGAGAAGCAAGGAATGCGTGGCAGCCATCTTTGCCGGACGTTCTCCGCTTAACCAGAAAGTGGGCTTGAGGATATTGCAGAAATTCATGCCTGTAGGGCTCTGTACCTCTTCCGGCACAGTCGGTCATTCCTTGAGCCTTGGCAAGGCTGATTCTGTAACCGTATTAGCTCCATCTGCAGCGCTGGCAGATGCTGCAGCTACCAGGCTTGGCAATGAGGTATCAGGGGGAGACCGAAAAAACATTAACGAAGTGCTCGAAATTGCCAAAACTATTCCTGGACTTCTTGGTGTGTTTATAATATGTGAAAAGAACATGGGGGGCTGGGGTGAAATAGATCTGGTCGAACTTTCCTAGAAAAAATTGCAGAAAAGTAGTATATCCTGCTAAGATTTAAATAGATTTTTAAGAGGACGTCAATGGCGCAAATTCTACCAGTAATACTTGCCGGCGGAACCGGTACCAGATTATGGCCTTTGTCAAGGGAGTTGTATCCCAAGCAGCTTTTGAATCTTACCGAGGATGTCTCCCTGCTGCAGGCCACCCTCAAAAGAGTTACAGCCTTACCCAATATGCTGCCGCCGTTGATAGTGGTAGGGGAAGAGCATCGGTTTCTGACCCGGAACCAGATAGAAGAACTTGGCCTGAGAGATAAAATAACCATGATACTTGAGCCTATGGGTCGGGATACTGCCCCTGCTATCTGTGCTGCGGCAATTTGGGCTATGGCAAAACATGACGAGGGTACCGTTATGCTAGTGCTGCCGGCGGATCATCTGATAAGCAGGGAGAAGGCATTCATGCAGGGTCTTGAGCAGGCTGACGAACTAGCAGCCGCAGGTTATTTGGTAACCTTCGGTATTACCCCGCACACTCCGGAAACAGGTTACGGCTATATCCAGAAGGGAGAAGGCAACAAGGTTCTTTCCTTTGTTGAAAAACCGGACCAAGAAACGGCGGAACGTTATCTTGCAGCAGGAAATTATTTCTGGAACAGCGGCATGTTTGCCTTTTCCCTGAAGTCATTTCTGACTGAAGCCAGAAAACATGCACCACAGATTTGTTCAGTCATGCAGGAATCTGTTGATAAAGGACGGCACGAGGAACAATTTTTCAGGCTTGATCCGTTGAGCATGGAATCCTGCGCCTGTGAATCAATCGACTATGCCTTGATGGAAAAGTCAGATCGGGTGGCTGTGGTTCCTGTTGATATGGAGTGGAGCGATATAGGGTCATGGAAGGCCCTGTGGGATGTTTCAGTTAAGGATGTCAAC
>JAFDBU010000054.1 GCA_019313095.1 Deltaproteobacteria bacterium
ACGGCTACAGGCTGCAGGATACCCCCCTTGAACTGATATCAATACAGTGCTCGCTTAAACTAAACCGCAAGAAAAAAGCTCTCCCCCGTCAGAAAAAGACGGCTCACCCGAAGATCAGGCCACTCTGTGAACAACCTATCTATTTTGAGCATACGCCAGTGGATGTGCCTGTTTTCAAACGAGCCGACATGGCAGCAGGCTTAACCCTTTCAGGACCAGCGCTTATTGTTGATAATTATACGACCATACTGCTTCCAGCTTCATTTTCCCTGGCCGTAGATGAGTTTCATAACCTTATCATTCAAGGCAGTTAACATGAAAATTCTGGTTCTTGAACCTTACTACGGTGGCTCTCATAAGACATTTCTCGATGGCTTACAGGCCCATTTGCCTTTTGATTTTATGCTGCTGACCCTGCCTGCCAGGAAATGGAAATGGCGCATGCGGCTTGCTGCTCCGTTTTATGCCGACAAAATAATAGCCCTTTGCAAAAAAACAAAAATTGATGCGATATTCTCCTCGTCCTTTGTTGATGTTGCCGCTCTCCGCTCTATTCTGCCGGTTCCTGTGAGTCAACTGCCGTTTTATACCTACTTTCATGAAAACCAGTTTGCCTACCCGGTTCGTAAAGAGGATGAACGGGATTTCCATTTCGGCCTGACAAATCTCACCACTGTCCTGGCATCTGACAAAGTGGCGTTCAGCACCGCATATAATATGCAGACTTTTTTGCAAGGAGTGCAAAAGATACTGAAGGTATGCCCTGACATGAAGCTTGAAGGCATAATGAAAAAAATTGAAGCAAAGGTCTCGATCCTATACCCCGGTATAGATTTCAGTCAAATAGACAAAGCAGCACAATCAAACAGAAAAAACTCCGAAACTCCGGTCATTGTCTGGAATCATCGCTGGGAACATGATAAAAACCCGAAATACTTTTTTAATACCCTTTTTGAGCTTGATGCAAACGCATTCGATTTCAGGCTGATTGTCCTGGGGCAATCTTTCAGAAGAAAACCGCAGATTTTTTCTGTTGCACAGGACAAACTGCAGCACAAGATCCTGCATTATGGCTATGTCGATTCACGGGATGAATACGCGCGACTGCTTACCCAGGGGGATATCGTTGTTTCAACAGCCAAACATGAATTCTACGGCATCTCAGTCATCGAGGCTGTGCGGGCTGGCTGTCTCCCCTTGCTTACCAACTCTTTATCCTACCCGGAACTTTTTCCCGCACAATATCTTTATGAAAATGGAGCTTTGTTCAACAAATTACAAAAAACATTAACTGATCCTGACAAAATCGATGAAATGCATTCAAAGGCTTTGACAAGCTGTTTTTCCTGGCCGGATCTCAGAAGTAAATATATTGAATGGTTTACAGTTTCCCCACACCGGCAGTGAAACAGGAAGTGGCTATACTTTCAGCCTTAGCGAAAAGGAACAAAAATCTGCGCCTTGAATTTTTTTTTAAAATGGGTACTTTGTAAAATATATATCATTTTAAAATATTGTTTTTTTTTTTTCTTGGTATGGGCACATGAATTATCCCGTGGCGCTGCATAAGCCAAAGAAAAAATTACATGACCGCATCGAATACCTTCTCGCCCTGGCCGACGTAGACCTGAACAGCCCCTGCCCCTGGGACATCCGTGTACACAATGAAAATTTTTCTCATACTGTTCTGAATTGGTATTGAACCAGCAATGCCTGAAAAGGTCCTATGAAGTGGGTGAAAAGCATTACGATATTGGCAATGACTTGTACGAATGTATGCTGGACAAACGCATGATCTAGAGCTGCGGCTTCAGGAAAAATGCTTCAACTTTCAGACGGTTGTTTATAAAGAAACTTTGCCAATTGGAAAAAAATTAACGTCCTGAAATCTTCTTGATTTCATTATGCAGGTTTATCATACTGTAATTATTTGTATGTTAATCATACTTCGCAAAGGAGAATCACCACCATGCTGCCATTGATGCGCCAGACGCTCATCCTTCTGCTGTCCTTTGTGTTCCTTTACGGCTGTGCTGTAAATCCTGTAACAGGCAAAAACGAACTTGCCCTGGTTTCCGAGTCCCAGGAAATAAATATCGGCAGAGAAAATTACGTCCCCAGCAGACAGATGCAGGGCGGCGACTATACAGTGAATCCTGAGTTGTCTGCATATGTCAACGAAGTAGGGCAGAAGTTGGCCGCTGTCAGCGACCGGAAATTGCCCTATGAGTTTACGGTTCTCAATAATTCCACCCCGAATGCCTGGGCTTTACCCGGTGTAAAATTAGCGATCAACAGAGGACTCCTGCTGGAGCTGAACAGCGAGGCCGAACTTGCCGCTGTCTTAGGGCATGAAATAGTCCACGCAGCCGCCCGGCACGGTGCGCAGCAAATGGAACGAGGCATGATGCTTCAGGGTGCGCTTATTGCGACGAGCATTGCTACCCAGAGCAATGAGTATGGCAACCTGGTTGTTGGCGGAGCCCAGGTGGCAGCAGGTTTAATCAATACCAAATATGGCCGGGATGATGAACTGGAAGCTGA
>JAFDBU010000055.1 GCA_019313095.1 Deltaproteobacteria bacterium
ACCTGGCCGACTATTTCACCCGGTGTCAGGTTGCGCTTAAAGCCGATGGCACCGGTAAGGCAGAAACCACAAGCCATTGCACAGCCAACCTGTGAAGAAACACAAAGCGTGTTCCTGCCCTCCTCAGGTATGAGCACGGACTCGATATAATTATCATCCTCCAGCTTAAAGCCATATTTAACGGTACCATCCTGTGAGCTTTCAATTTCAGCAATTTGCGGCCAGGTAAAGCAGGCCTGTGCCGCAAGGGTTTCGCGCAGTTCCTTTGACAGGTCAGTCATTTGTGAGAAATCGGTAATTTCTGGCCTGTACAGCCAGGAAAATACCTGAATGCCACGGTATTTCGGGAGCCCGAGACTTGCAAGAAATTCGGTCAATTGCGCCAGTGATAAATTGGTCAGATCCTTTTTTTTCATATGGTTTCAGAGAGCTCTCTGGCATTCAGCTTTGAGATGAAGCATGCCGTTTAAGCCTTCATTGATGGTATTTAAGATTCCTCCTTTATCTCTTGAAAGTCTACCGGAGACCGGCAGATAGTTTGAGGCGTGATTAGCCTGAAACTGAACCTGGTCAATATCTATTGATTCAACAAGCATTTTAAGCTCTTCAAGGAGCATATTCCGGTCAGGCAAGAGGAAGGAACCAGAAATAAAATCATTGTATAAAGGTGTGTTTTTAAGAAGCATTAAGGTCAAGGCTGCTATCTGGTTGGGCTTCATTTTGCTAAGAACCCGACCAGTTTCTATAGCATGGTCAATTGATTGAGCTTTCCCGGCAATACCCAGCAGCACGGTTACCGAAAAAAAGAGGCCTGCTTCGCGAATAATTTCAGACGCCCGGATCATCTGTCCTGCATCGACCCCTTTGTTGATATTTCTGAGGGTGGGATCATGACCGCTCTCAAGCCCCATATATATTCTGTCCAGGCCCAACTCCTTCAGTTTTTGCAGTTCTTTAACGCTTTTCCTGAGGATGCTCTTCGTGTTGCCGTAAAGGCTTATACGATTTACCCACGGTAGGTTTTTCCTGATTGAGCTGAATATTTCCTCAAGTCTGGGGCTCGGGACTATCAGGGCGTCCCCATCTGCAAGAAAAACCCGTTTCTGGTTAATGCAGTAACGTGAGGCAAAGGCAATATCACTGTTTATGGTTGCCGGATCCTTGATGCGGAACCGGATTCCTTTGTATGCTCCGCAGAATGTACATTTATTATGCGAGCAGCCGACGGTTACCTGCAGGATGATAGATTGGGCCTCGCTGGGGGGACGAATTATGTTCCCTTCGTAGTTCACGGTATCACAGAATAAAACTTCCAGAGCAATATTTTAGCCATTCTTCTTTTCAAACTCCTCCATAAAACCTACCAGCTTCTCAACACCTTCATAGGGAAAAGCATTGTAAATGGAAGCACGACACCCACCGACAGACCTGTGCCCTTTAAGACCATCAAGTGAAACTGCTGTCGCCTCCCGGACAAATTTTGTTTCCAATTCAGGGGTAGGCAAGTTGAAGGTGACATTCATCAGGGAACGGGAATCCTTTCTGGCGTGTCCTCTATAAAAATCGCTTTTATCAATAGCCTGGTAAAGAAGTTCGGCCTTGTCCCTGTTTGTTTTTTCAATAGCAGCCAGGCCGCCGATTTTTTTCAGCCATTTCAACACAAGTCCAATGGTGTATATGGCAAAACATGGAGGGGTGTTAAACATGGAGCCCTTATCAGCGTGTGTCTTGTAACGGAACATGGTGGGAATAGTATCCGGACACCTGTCAAGTAGGTCTTCACGGATAATAACAACTGTACAGCCTGCAGGACCCATATTTTTCTGGGCTCCGGCAAATATCAGGCCAAACCGGCTGACATCAATGGCTCGTGACAGGATATCAGATGACATGTCACAGACCACAATTTTCTCTGTTTCAGGCATATTTTGATACTGGGTACCGAATATGGTGTTATTGGAAACAAAATACAGGTATTCAGCCTCGGCCGATATTGTGTAGTCTGCTGGACCGGGAACCCGGTCAAAGTTAGTTAATTCGCTTGTGTAGGCCACATCTACGGTGCCGAAAAGCTTTGCCTCTTTAATCGCTTTATTAGCCCAGGTTCCGGTATTGAGATAACATGCTGTTTTGCCTGATCCGAGTAGATTCATTGGAACCATTGCAAACTGGGTCGAAGCGCCACCCTGCAGAAACAGGACTTTATAGTTTTGCGGAATGGCCAGCAATTCCCTCAGTAGCGCTTCACAGTCATCGACAACCTGAATGAATTCCTTGCTGCGGTGACTCATTTCAATGAGCCCTATTCCTTTGTTATTGAAGTTGACAATATCTTTGGCGGCCTGGACCAGCACTTCATAGGGTAGGGTGGCAGGACCAGGACTGAAATTATAGATTCGGTCAGGCATGTGAGGTCTCCTCAAAATGTTAATATTTAGTTTTTATAAATTTTCTGGCAGACATCCGACAAAACATCTTCTAACAGAAAATTACCACAGCATCTGTTGACGCAAAGCTTCATAAAGGACGATGCCGGCGGCATTGGCAAGATTAAGGCTTCTTATGTTGCGGTTGCTCATTGGTATTGTATAGCAGCGGTCTTTATACAGCCTTATGACCTCTTCTGGCAAGCCTTTAGTCTCCTTGCCGAAAATTAGAAAATCACCAGCCTTAAATTCAGCACTGGTATAGGGACTGCCAGTTTTCTTGGTAAAAAAATAAAGTTTTTTTTCGTCCTGTGCTGTCAAGAAAACATCAAAATTTTTCCAGTAGGTAATTTTCACATATTTCCAGTAATCAAGCCCTGCGCGCTTGAGATGCCTGTCATCTGTGCTGAACCCGAGAGGTTCCACAAGGTGAAGTGCGGTATCCGTTGCACCGCATAATCTTGCAATGGTTCCTGTGTTAGGAGGAATTTCAGGTTCTACCAGGACAATGTTAAAAGAAGGAGAAATGAACATTTAAAGGAAACTACAGAAAGGTAATTTTATTTTTTTCTGATAGAATGATATTTTTAACCTGCAGGATTCTCTCAACAGTGTCGGTATCGAAAAGATCGGCTGTCATGGCTCTTGAGTTGTGAAAAAAATTCAGCTCTTCACCCTGTAGTATGGTTTTTGCTTTGAATTTAATGCCGAATGGGTTCCTGAATACGCCGTTGTACTGTATGCGGTAATCAAGGTGTGGTCCGGTTGATATGCCGGTGGAACCGACATAACCTATAACCTCTTTCTGGGTTACCGGACTGCCTTTATGCAATCCTTTTTTATAGCCGTTCAGATGACCGTAGTATGTTTTATAACCGCCATGATGCTGAAGGACGATTGTATTACCGAAACCTCCTTTCCTGCCAATATATTCGACCCTGCCATCTGCAGTTGCCAGAACCGGGGTGCCCAATGGTGCAGCCAGATCAACCCCAAGGTGAGGCCGGATCACACCATCAACCGGATGCTTCCGCCGCATGGTGAATCGTGAAGTCACGCGGCCGAACGGTATCGGCGACCTGATGAACCAGGTTCCAAGCGCCTCTCCGTTTTGATCAAAATAACCGGGCGGGGTATTTTCAGAGGCATAATGATATCCTTCATATCTTATGTTTTCCTTCTGGTAACGGGCTACAAGAATTTTCCCATAACCGACAAAAACATCATCTTTATAATATTTTTCTACCAGCAGGGAGAATGTGTCGCCGGATCGTGTTTCGGTATTGAAATCAATCTTCGATGCGAAAATATCGGCATACGCATTAATAAGTTTAGGGGCTTCCCCCAGGGCTGAAAATGCACCGTAAAGTGAGGATTCAATTGTACCCGAAATCCTTTCAATTCTGTATTCAAGGGGAATATCCTGTCTGCTTGCCAGGTAAGCCCCCTCTTCATTTCGTGCAAGAATATGGGTATTCAGGGCGCCGGAGGTGTAGGTTGCCTGTACTATGGAGTTATCCCGGTCTAAACGGATAGTAAAGCGGTCACCCGGCTGCAGTTCCTTGAAATCAAGAGTCTTTTCAAAACCTTTAATTATGTCAAACCTGACAGAATCAGCAACGTTAAG
>JAFDBU010000056.1 GCA_019313095.1 Deltaproteobacteria bacterium
AGCAGCGCTGTGAAATCAACAGCCATGTCATTAAATTCGGTGATTATGTTTCCATTGACGGCATGAAGGGTTTGTTTTTAAAGGGCAGCCATTCTATTCAGGAAGAAGTCCACATTCTGCCGATATAAACTTTCAAAATCAAAACATCTTCTGCATTACCTGACATGTATAATTTCAAATTTATTACAATGTCACAAATCAAAGCCATCATCTTCGACCTCGACGGAACCCTGATCGACTCTGTTACTGACCTGGCAAACAGTGTGAATTACACCCTGGCAAAGCTGGAGCTGCCCCTGCACAGTACAGAAGAAATACGGGGTTTTGTCGGTGACGGGGTGCAGAAGCTCATCAAAAGATCTCTCGGGCAGAGCCACCAGGAGAATTTCGCCGACGGTTTTGCCATTTTCATGGAACATTACGGCCTGCACTGCACAGACAACACCCTGCTCTACCCGGGAGTTGCAGAGACCCTGCCCCGGTTGGCCTCACAATATACCCTGGGCGTCTTAACCAACAAGAGTTTGAAGTTCACAGAAAAAATTCTGCAATATCTTGAAATAGGCGCATACTTTACCGAAGTATTGGGGGGGGACAGCCTGCCGTTGAAAAAACCCGATCCTGCCGGTATTTTCCTCATGGCTGACAGGTGGAGTATCGACCCGGTAAAGGAATTGATCATGGTGGGAGACCATGCCACCGACATCGAGGTCGGCCAGCGGGCCGGCTGCAAAACAGTTTTTATTGCCGGCACTATCGGAAAAAAGAGGGGGCTGACGCCTGATTTTATTATAGAGTCAATGCGTGAACTTCCAGGCCTGTTAGGTCGTTTATAATTCAGTCAGGCTTAATGTATACAGTTAAACAATTAAACGACTGTTAACCGGCCTTATGCCCTTTTGCCTTAAAAGATGGGTATAAATCATTGTGCGGTAATCGCAAATTGCGCTTACACAAAAACAATACAGGAAATTTCTTCGATGAGTTCTGAAAAATCAATCATTCCAACCGGAAAAAGAATGCGCATGGTAAGCTATAAAGCAAACAAGGATTTGAACTACCTGATCGAGCTTTTTAAAGATGGCAAATTAAAACTCGATATTGACAAGTGTTTTCCCTTAGAAAAAACCGCTGAAGCTTTCCGCTATTTTGGAGAAGGCATTTCACCGGTTAGATCGTAGTAAGTATGGGACACAACACATAAAGCTAACCATCGGGTCAACCTGACCGGAAGAGGCACGGCGGTACTAAAAGAGGCAAGTCCCTGGCCAGCAGTTTACCCAAAACGTTAGGAGGAGAGCGAGATTAAATGGAAGAATTTCCCCCGATGACATGCCATGTTTGCAAAATGGAATTTACCATCGAGTCAGGCGAAGGAAGCATTTGCAGCAATTGCAATGAACCCACCTGCAACAGGCATTTATCTGCACATAAGGTTAAGGACAAAACGTTATACATCTGCTCAAAGTGCTTAATAAAATCAACTAATATGTGAGGCGGTTATAACCATCGTCAGGCAGCAAATGAAATTACAAGGGATGGCCCCGTAAGCACTTCACAACTGAACTTGATAGGAAAAAATGGGCGTGGCTGAAGGACAAGCTTCTGGCCCCCGGGTTAGCTCAAACGTTATATCTCTATTCTCTCTGACTGCTGAGAGCTGATCCCAGAAAACTATATAACCAGCTCACCTAATTCTGACGCAACCATATCCTGCAGAGTGGAAACAGCCTTGAAGGCATGCCGCAGGCTTTCCTTATCCCGGGGCGAAAGGATCCTCGGGTCAATATAGGTGTCAAGTTTTTCGCCCCGCCGGGCTTTAGACACCTGGGACCTTAAGGCATAATGCAGCAGCACCTGATATGCTGACTCAAAGTACTCACCGTCATTGGGATGAATAAAGCCGCCATCCACCAGTTTGGTAATGCGTTTCAGTGTTCCTGTCTCCCTGACGTTGTGCTTCAAGGATAGAATACGAATTGTTTCAACCACAAAAATCAGGCCGCTTTTCTTGACATCCAGCTGACCCTTGTGCGAGCCTTCCTTATCTGTAAGAAAACGGCCCAGAAATCCGAGCGGCACCCTGTGTGCCCCCTCTTCTTCATGCAGGACACGGAAAACTTCATGGTGCTTGGCCAGAACCTCGAAGGCATATCCTTTCAATTCCTTAAACAGATCAACTTCTCCGGTAATCGGCGAGGCATCGAAGAGGACTGTGACATAACGTCCCAGTTCCCTGACCTGCGCCTCGAACCAGTAATGGATCTGCTGCTTCCATTCAGACAGGCTCTTGCGCCACAGAGGATTGCTTGACATGAGGAAACCGGGACAATAGACGTAACCGATCTGGGCAAGATAATCTGACAGACGCACACCCAGGTCAATGAAGTATTGATCATACTGATAGTTCTGCTCACTGTCGGCTATGATCATGCCGTGGTCCTGGTCAGGGGTCAGCAGGTTCTCCAGGCGCCCGTGGCTGCCGGTCAGGTAGAGGCAGTAAGGCACCGGCGGCACTCCCAGGCCTACGGCAGCAAGTTCAAGGGCCCTCCGGTGTATGTCACGGTTGATCAGGGAGATCATGACCACTATGTCATAGGCTGACCTGCCGGACTCCAGGCGCTCCTCAGCCATTGCGGGAAGCTTGTCCTTGATACTCTTCAAACTTGCCACATCATCGGCGTCCTGTATTCCCTCTATGAGGGTAAGGGGTTCCGGATAGCGCAGTTTCAGCAGCTGACGCATGGTGACGATACCGACAATTTTTCCGTCTTCGACCAGCGGCAGATGCTTAACCTTGCTGTCGGTGAGGACCGACAGGGCACGGTAGATCGTATTGTCAGGATGCAGGGTAATGGGATCTGAGGTCATCACCTTGGAAATGGGCGTGGCATCAAGATCAACACCCTGGTCTGCTATGACCCGCTTCATGATGTCCCGTTCGGTCAGGATGCCTACAGGCTGCCTAATATGATCTATTACGATAACACTTGAGATATTGCGGTCAGCCATATCCCTGATAACATCACGCAGGGTACAGAGCGGGCTGCAACTGTATACTTCAGTGTCCATGATTGAACGGAGATTTTCGCGGTAGGGAAAGGATTCCACCCGTTTGAGGCTGTCGCGGGTCTCCTGGAGCCGTTTAAAAGATTCCAGGTCGACCGAGCCTCTTTTCTTTTCCTTGTCCATAGGCATCTCCCTTGGAAGTGCTGTTTTTTTATACAATCGGGCCCTGCTTACAATACTATAACC
>JAFDBU010000057.1 GCA_019313095.1 Deltaproteobacteria bacterium
TATGTGGCATTAATGAGGACTGAAGGCATTGATCTTGTTTTTGCTGATGACGGGGTACTGGAAATGGCCCGTCTTGCGGCAGAGGTCAACCAGAAAACAGAAGACATTGGAGCCAGGAGGCTGCATACTGTCCTGGAAAAGATCCTGGAGGATATATCATTTCAGGCGCCTGCCATGGCGGAGAAATCATTTACTGTTACAGCCGATTATGTCAGGCAGCAGCTGACGGACATTACCAGGGATGAGGATTTAAGCCGTTTTATTTTATAGTTTTATAGTAGCTGGAAAGTGTTGAAGCGTAACGAATACCGGAGGAAAAGATGTTTGAATTGGATTTAAAATATTGCCCCGTGTGCAGTGATGAATACCGGGCGGAAATTGAGAAATGTGCTGCCTGCGACGTTCTCCTGATCACAGGGGCTCAGAAAATTGAAATGGAAGAGGAGCGCAGAAGAAAACTTGCAAACAGGACAGCTGTATTGAGTCCGGATGATGATCTTGTCACCATACGAAGGGGGCAATTAGCTGAAATGCGTCATTTTACCGCTTTGCTGGAGGGGGAGAATATTGGTACACTTCTGGTGGGGGATGAGAAAAGCTGCGGCCAGTCATGCTGTCCTAAGGTTTATGACCTACTGGTGAAAAGAGAGGACGGCCTGGATGCCCTCAACATTATCGAAGAAGAGCACAATAAAATTACCGGTCTGAAGCATCATGAACTTACCGGAGCAGATGCGGTTTTTAATCCGGAGGCGGGCGAGGCCTGCTGCCCTGCCTGTGGACACACTTTCCCAACGACTGAAACTGCCTGCCCTGATTGTGGTTTGAGTTTTGGCTAAACCATAAAGCGGCTATGGATAAAAAATCAGCCGTCATTATCGGGGCAGGGCCTGCCGGGCTTGCCGCCGGCTATGAATTTATCAAACAGGGAATAGGCCCGCTGGTGTTGGAGCGCTCCGGTACTGTCGGAGGTATTTCCCGTACTGAATCATACAAAGGCTTTCACTTTGACATCGGCGGTCATCGTTTTTTTTCTAAAAATGATGACATCAACAGGATCTGGCAGGAAATGCTCGGGTCCGATTTCCTCCAGGTAAGCCGTCTTTCCCGTATTTATTATCAAAATAAATTTTTCAACTATCCGCTGCGTCCTGCTAATGCTTTGTTTAATCTTGGCCCTGTTGAGAGTTTGCTGATTCTCTTAAGCTACTGCAGGGCCCGTTTTGCTCCCCAGCCGGAGGAATCAAGTTTCGAACAATGGATTATCAACCGTTTCGGGGAAAGGCTCTATCGGACATTTTTCAAAACCTATACTGAAAAAGTGTGGGGCATTTCCTGCAAGGAGATCAAGGCGGACTGGGCTGCCCAGAGGATTAAGGGACTGTCCCTTCTGGTTGCCGTTTCCAATGCCTTGTTCGGTGGGGGGCAACAGGCCAAAAGCCTGGTTGAACAGTTTAATTATCCAAAATACGGGCCCGGCATGATGTGGCAGCGCTTTAAAGATCACATTAATGCAGGCGGCGGCAAAGTCATGCTTAACTGTGAAGTATCGTCAGTCCGGCATGACAATGGCAGAATATCAAAAATCGTCTATTTCAACGGTAAAGAGGTTCAGGAGGTCAGTGCCGAAAATTTTATTTCCAGCATGCCGATATCCAGCTTGATAAAATTATTAAAGCCGCAGCCTCCTGCTGAAGTTCTGCAGAGTGCTGAGCAGCTGGCATATCGTGCCTTCATTATTGTTGTTCTCATAGTAGATAAAGCAGTTCTTTTTCCGGATCAATGGCTGTATGTCCATAGTCCCAAAGTGCAGGTCGGGCGTATCCAGAACTTCAAGAACTGGAGCAGGTTCATGGTTCCGGACCAGAGCAGGACCAGCATCGGCATGGAGTATTTTTGTAATGAAAATGATCCGACCTGGAATATGCCTGACCATGAATTGATCGAATTCGCACAGCGGGAAATGGCAGAAATGGGATTTGGTCCGGCTTCGCAGGTTATCGACAGTTATGTGGTCCGGCAGTCGTATGCCTATCCGGTTTATGATTCAACCTATGAAAAAAACCTTCAGAACATCAGGAATTATCTCTATAGTTTTAAAAATTTACAAACAATAGGACGCAGCGGCATGCACCGTTATAATAATATGGACCATTCCATGCAGACCGGGATCCTGGCTGCCAAAAACTGTTGCGGAGAGCGGCATGACCTCTGGACGGTGAATGAGGAGAAAAGTTACCTGGAAGAGGACAGGACTGTACGGGAAATTCCAACAGTTCCTGAAAAAGTGCTGATAAAAGCATTTGCCAGGATGGACAAATTCGCCTTTGCAACTGCTTTTGGTGCAATATGCGGCCTGCTTGTTTTTAGCGCCACCATGTGGATCATAAGCCGGGGGGGCGATGTGCTCAATTCGCATCTCAGGCTTTTGGCGCAGTATTTTATCGGCTATACCGTGACAGTGAAAGGAGCTTTTATCGCTTTCGGCTATTCATTTTTCTGGGGTTTTCTTTTTGGCTGGCTCTTTGCCTACCTGCGCAATCTGTTTCTGGCAATTTATATATACAGGATAAAACGAAAGGCTGAACTGCTGTCATTAAAGGATTTTTTTGATAACTTTTAGACTGGATTCATACTTACTGCAGGTGACATGATGGTTAAGACAGAGATGAAAGATTCACGATTGGGCCCGGAAGAAAAACTGTTCAGCGGTGTATTGCTGCTCAATGCTAAAGTTGTCGGCCTGGCACTTGGCGTTATTTTCGGCTTGGGAATTTTTGTGGCGACAAACTGGCTGGTCATCAAGGGCGGCTCACGGGTAGGTCCTCATCTGATACTGCTGAGCCAGTATTTTATCGGCTATAAGGTGACATTTTTAGGGAGTCTTATCGGTGCAGCATATGGTTTTGCCCTGGGTACTATCTGCGGCGCTCTCATGGGCTGGATCTATAATAGGCTGGCAACATTCAGGCAGTAGCAATCATTTCAAGCTGCTGCTCCCCGTTGTTTCCAGTTGCCGTTTCTTTTTTTCTGCTGTGGTACGACTACCGGTTTCTTTTCATAGGTTATTACCGGTTCCCCCATGGTACGGTTGACTTCAGTCGTAAACTCTTTGCAGGGTTTGATGGTGATGTCCCGTGGTATTTCAAGGTCAACCTCACCCCGGCCGGTAAAATGCAGTGTCAGGGAAACAGGGCAGGAACCGTGGTGGCGGTAAAATACCTTTTTCAATGCCTCAAGGTTTTGACGGTTAACGTGGTCTGACTTCAGCATGATGCGGGCCGAGGCAGTATATTTTTCACGAGCCGCTTCAAGCGTATCAACTTCATTGGCTATAATATTGTCCCCCCGCTCATCTTTTTTGACCAAACCTTCAATGACAATCGGTGTGTCATCGTGAAGAATCGAAGCGCTCCTGGCATAAAGCTCGGGAAATATGACAACTTCAACGGTACCGGCAATATCCTCCATGATGATAACAGCCATGGGATCACCCTTCTTGGTTTTCCTGTTCTTTATATCGCGGATAAGGCCGCCGACCCGCAGGTTCTGACCTTCAAACCACTGTTTTTTTTCGCTGAGATTGGTATCTGTCACTGCGATGATATCTTCCCGGAAATCATCCAGGGGATGACCGGTCAGATAAAATCCCACCGTTTCTTTTTCAAAGGTGAGTTTTTCCTGGTCCGTCCAGTCCGGGATAGACGGGATTCCAATTTTTACATGCTGCAGTTCTTCCTCCTCACCCATGACGGCAAAAAGTGAGATCTGGCCGCTCAATTTATCCCGCTGGGCCGCCTGACCCTGCTCCAGTGCCTGGTCAAGAATGGCAAAGAGCTGGGAGCGTTTCAAACCCAAGGAGTCAAAAGCCCCGGCCTTGATCAGGCTTTCAAGGACTCTCCGGTTTACCCTTCGCAGATCGACCCTGCAGCAGAAATCTTCCAGTGATTTATACGACCCGTCAGCCAGCCGTTCTTCGATGATGGAATCAAGCGCAGCCCCGCCAACGTTTTTTACGGCCGCCAGTCCAAACCGGATACGGTCATCGACAACGGTGAAATCCTGCTCACTTTCATTTATATCAGGCGGCAGGACCTCAATTTCATTGTCACGGCATTCATTAATATAGATAACAACCTTGTCGGTATTGTTCATGTCGCAGGAAAGAAGGGCAGCCATGAACTGGGCCGGATAATGTGCCTTGAGATAGGCTGTCTGGTAAGCGATCAGGGCATATGCCGCACTGTGCGACTTATTAAAGCCGTAACCGGCAAATTTTGCCATCAGATCAAATATGTATTCGGCCTTGTCCTGAGGGATATTGTTCTTTTCCGCCCCTGCCATAAATTTTTCTTTTTCATCCGCCATGACCTTTGGAATTTTCTTGCCCATCGCCCGCCGCAGGATATCAGCATCGCCAAGCGAATAGTTTGCCAGAATATTGGCAATTTTCATGACTTGTTCCTGGTAGACAATAACGCCATAGGTTTCCTCAAGCACCGGCTTGAGCTGGGGCAGAGGATAATTGGCAGGTTTTTTGCCGTGCTTGGTATCAACAAAATTGCCAACCATGCCGCTTTCCATGGGGCCCGGACGATACAGGGCAACCAGGGCTATGAGATCGGAAAAGACTTCCGGCTTCATGTTAGTTAATAAGGCCCGCATGCCCGAACTTTCGAGCTGAAACACGCCCAAGGCATCTCCCTTGCAGAGCAGATCATAAGTTTTGGGATCATCCAGAGGAATTGCATTGATATCGAGCGGGTTTCCAAGGTCAGACTCAACCAGCTTGAGTGCCCGGTCAATGACGGTAAGGGTTTTCAGCCCCAGGAAGTCAAACTTGATGAGACCGGTCATCTCGGTATATTTCATGTCGTACTGGGTCAGGATTTCACCCTTCGGCCCTTTGCAGAGTGGCAGATATTCAACCATGGGTTCGGGTGAAATCACGACGCCGGCGGCATGGGTTGACATATGCCGGGACAGTCCTTCCAGGACCCGGGCAACGGAAAGCAGAGAGGCCACTTTTTCATCCCTTTTTTTCAAGTCCCTGAGCCGGGGCTCCTGCTCAATGGCCTCTTCAATTGTTATTTTCAGCTGGTCTGGGATGAGCTTGGCAATGCGATCGACATCACCGAAGGGCATGTCTAGGGCCCGACCGACGTCCCGGATAACAGCCCGAGCCTTCATGGACCCGAAGGTGATAATCTGGGCAACATGCTCTGAACCACCGTACTTATCCTGAACATAGTGAAAAACCTCTCCCCGGCGTTCCTGGCAGAAATCGATGTCGAAGTCCGGCAGGCTTTTGCGCTCAATATTGAGGAAACGTTCAAATATCAAGCCATACGGCATGGGATCTATTTCAGTGATGCGCAGACTATAGGCTACCAGGCTCCCTGCCCCGGAACCTCTGCCAGGGCCGACCGGTATTTTCTTATTTTTAGCCCAGTTGATGAAATCGGCCACAATGAGGAAATAGCCTGGAAATCCCATGGCCTTGATGACTTCTATCTCCATTTCCAACCGTTCACGGTAGGTTTTTTCCAATTCAGGGGTCAGCTTTCCTTTTTCCTGAATCGCGGCCAGACGTTCTTTCAAACCTTCCCGAGCCAATCTTTCAAAGTGTGAATCAATGGTTTCATCCTCGGGCACAGGAAAGTTTGGGAAATGATGCTGCCCGAATTCAAGTTCCAGGTTACAGCGTTCTGCGATTTCGTTGGTTGCGTTCAGCGCTTCGGGAAATTCTTTGAACCGTTCCTGCATCTCGGCCGGTGACTTGAAATAAAGCTCATTGGTGGCAAACTTGAAACGATTCTTATCGTTTATAGTTCTGCCGGTCTGGATACAGAGCAGCACTTCATGGGCGAAGGCTTCATCACGGTTGAGGTAATGACAGTCATTGGTAGCAACGACAGGAATTGATAACTCCTTGGAAAGTTTTTTTAAGCCCTTGTTGACCTTTTTCTGTTCTTTTATGCCGTTGTCCTGTAACTCAAAGTAGAGTCTGTCATTGAAAATTTTCTGCAAATTCTTTGCTTCTTTCCGGGCGCCATCCATGTTGTTGTTAAGGATCAGATGAGGTATGCCGCCATGCAGGCATGCCGTCATAGCAATTAAGCCCTCGTTGTGTGCAATAAGGGTTTCCTTGTCAATGCGGGGCTTATAGTAGAAACCTTCAAGTTGGGCAATGGAGGCAAGTTTCATCAGGTTTTTATACCCTGTGAGGTCCATAGCCAGAAGGACGAGATGGAAGGCGGCATCACTGGAGCTTTTTGCACCGCTGTGTTTTTTCCTATTTTGAGGTGCAATATAGAATTCACAGCCGATGATAGGTTTTATGTCGGCCTTTTTGGCCTTGACATAAA
>JAFDBU010000058.1 GCA_019313095.1 Deltaproteobacteria bacterium
AGGAATGCAAGGATGCCGGGATCAGGGTCATTATGGCCACGGGTGACCAGCCGGTAACCGCCCAGGCCATAGGTTATGCCGTAGGATTGGTTGATGATCTCAAGGCGCCGGTGCTCCACGGCAGTGACCTTAAGCCCCCTGATATGCTTTCTGATGCGGAGAAGAAAAAGCTGCTTGGCGTCAGTCTTTTTGCCCGGGTGAGCCCCAGGCAGAAACTTGATATCATCGGGCTACACCGCGACAAAGGTGCCATTGTCGCCATGACCGGAGACGGGGTAAATGATGCTCCGGCACTGAAAAAAGCGGATATCGGCATAGCCATGGGTCTGCGTGGCACCCAGGTTGCCCGGGAGGCCTCGGATATGATCCTCAAGGATGATGCCTTTTCCTCCATCGTGCATGCTGTGGAACAGGGCAGGATCATCTTCAAGAACATCAGGAGCTTTGTGGTCTATCTCCTGTCCTGCAATCTAAGTGAGATAATGACCGTCGGCCTGGCAGCCTTTGTAAGCGCGCCTCTGCCCTTACTGCCGCTGCAGATCCTTTTTCTGAACCTGGTAACCGATGTGTTTCCGGCCCTGGCACTGGCAGCAGGTGAGGGATCTCCTGATATCATGAGACAGCCTCCGCGTCAGAAAGGCGAAGCCATAATGAATAAAGGCCGCTGGCTTGAAGTTACGGCGCATGGTTTAATTATAACAACAGCAGTGCTTGGCGCCATGGCAATCGCTTTGCTGTATCTTGGCATGGATGAAAGACAGGCGGTCACAGTTTCGTTTCTTACCCTGGCTTTTGCCCAGCTCTGGCATGTTTTCAATATGCGGGACAAAGGCGGCACCTTGCTGAACAATTCTATCGTGAAGAATTCCTATGTCTGGGGAGCACTGGGACTTTGTTCAGTATTGCTGGCTGCAACCGTCTATGTACCTATACTGGCGGAAGTTCTGGATGTTGCCAGGCCGGGCCTGAGCGGGTGGCTGCTGATTTTTGGCATGAGTCTGCTGCCGCTGGTGGCTGGGCAGATTGTTCTGGCGGTAATGAAAAGCAGGACTGTTGGTTCAGGATTATAGAATTACAATCAACAGCTACAAAATCTACAAAAGGCCGGATCATTACTGACCCTGCCTTTTGTAGATGTATTCGGAAATTATTATTTCATCACAGTTGTCACAATCGTTGCAACAACCCTGCGGTTGCGCTGCCGCCCCTCTGCCGTTTCATTCGTATCGACCGGTTGTGATTCACCGTAACCGACAGCTGAAAGCCTTCCAGCATCAATATTGAACTTTTGGATGAGATAGTTTTTGACACTTTCAGCTCTTCTTTTTGAAAGTTTCTCGTTGTACTCATCAGCTCCCCTGCTGTCTGTATGACCTTCAAGTTCAGCAGAGGTATTCGGATATGCCTTCAGGAAATCAGCCACTTTTTCAAGATCGTTGTGGTATGTAGGCTTAACAACTGCCTTGTCAAAGTCAAATTCCACCAGCAGGGTGATTGAGACTTTTTTCGGGATCGCTATTGGACAGCCGGAACTGTCAACCTTGGTGCCCTTCGGGGTGTTCGGGCACTTGTCAAGACTGTCAACTACACCGTCACCGTCACTGTCAGCCTCTTTAACCGGCGGCGGAGGTGGTACGGGTGCAGGTTTAGGCGGCGCCTTCTCGAGGAATACAGAGCTGACAAAATCAGCCATGCCGTTGGAGCCGACAGTTGTCCCGTCAGAAAGGGTTCTCGTCATCAGCTTATTAGCCTCGGTGGCAAAACCGCATTCGCCTGCCGCAGCAATCTGCTCCATCAGCATTTTGCCTTTCGGGTTGTTGTCAATAAGAACTGTATAGATGCAGATATTTTCGCCATACATCTCTTTCACGGACGCAGCTGCGGCAACCGGGTCGGCAACTGCCATGTTGAGTCCGTCGCTGACGATAATTACCGCGCCTTTACCAGGAACATCCTTAAGATCCATGCCGCCATGGATGAGGGCATTGGCGATGGGGGTTATGCCCCCTGTACCGGTTATAGAACCGATAGCACTCTCAAGACCAGTCTTGGAATATTGGGTCATACCGTAGATAAGGCCTTTTTCAGAATAGACCGGCCCGAAAATCCTCATACCGGCATTGACATCAAAATCATCAGGCAGAGTGTTGTTGAGGCATGTAAGCAGTTTTTTCGAAACATCAAGTTTTACTGGTTCAAACGGTACAAAATACTCCCCAAGCCTGTCACGCATCGATGAAGATGCGTCCTGTATGATCAGAAAATTGTCAACTTTTTTACGGTATTCTCCACTCGTAAGCATACCGTTAATATCCCCTGTTGCACATGCTGTTTCATCAGCTGTGGTCTTTGTTGAGACACCGGCACAGCCTGTGAGGACAAGGCCGAGGAGCAGCACCAGCATGCAAGTTACAAAATGTTTTACTCTCATAGTGTTCACCCCATAATTAAAGTTTTTATTAACTGCGGTAAAAAAAGGACTGTAGCCAGCCTGGTCCACCGCACATTTTCCATACCGCCTCAACTGTGAGATCAGAAATAAAAAAAGCACGGCATCTATTCTGCCGTATCAAAAAACACCCTAAACTGGCTGAAATAATTTTTTTATACTATAAAATAATCGAAATTGCAGTAATTAGTTTTGTTGCAATATTATTGGTAGTAAAAAATATCACCTCTTGTTGTAATTGGAAAATGATTCAGGATAAATGATATCTGACATGCCAGCAAAAGAGCCAGTATATCTTATTGACGGTTCCGCCTATTTTTACCGGGCCTATCATGCGGTTGCACCTCTGACCACGGCTAACGGCCTGCCCACCCATGCTGCCTATGGGTTTACCAATATACTGCTGCGGGTCATTCGGGAAAAGTCGCCGGAATATCTGGCAGTTGCATTTGATGCCAGAGGGCCGAACTTCAGGCATCAAAAATATCCGGAATACAAGGCCAATCGGCCACCCATGCCCGATGATCTGGCAGTACAGATCCCTTACATCAAGAAGATCGTTGAAGCGCATAATATTCATACCATGGAAGAGCAGGGTGTGGAGGCGGACGATCTTATTGCCTCTGCGGCGCGCAAACTCGCTGCTGCCGGATATAAGGTCATCGTGGTATCAGGAGATAAAGACCTGCTGCAGCTGGTGGGTGATGATATCACAGTCTGGGACCCTATGAAAGATGTTGTCATGGATACCGAGGGGGTAAAGAAAAAGTACAATGTATGTCCTGACAGGCTGCTTGATCTTTTTGCCCTGATGGGCGACAAGAGCGACAATATTCCCGGTGTTCCAGGCATCGGTCCAAAAACGGCTGAAAAGCTGATCAATGAGCATGAAACTCTTGAGAAACTCTACAA
>JAFDBU010000059.1 GCA_019313095.1 Deltaproteobacteria bacterium
GTCTTAAGACTGCCATGACCCTTGGAGCCCGCTTGTTAAGATCTTCGCGCAGACAATGCTCCAGCAGGGCTATATCCACCATGCTCTCCTTTTTGGCCACACCGATTCGGTCACAGAAAACACGGATAGACTCCGGGGTATAGCCCCGCCGTCTTAACCCCGATATGGTTGGCATCCTGGGGTCGTCCCAGCCCTCTACATGCCCGTCTGTGACCAGGCGCACCAGCTTGCGCTTGCTCATAATTGTGTAAGTAAGATTCAACCTGGCAAATTCAATCTTCTGCGGAGGACAATCAAGTTCCAGTTCAGTTATAAACCAGTCATAAAGCGGTCTATGATCTTCGAATTCCAGTGTACAGATTGAATGGGTGATTCCTTCAATGGAGTCGGATTGGCCATGGGCAAAGTCATACATCGGATAAATGCACCATTTGTCAGCAGTTCTATGATGCCTGGCATGCAGGATGCGGTACATGACGGGATCCCGCAGGTTGAGATTTCCCGATACCATATCAATTTTTGCCCGCAGTACATGAGTTCAATCAGGGAACTCTCCTGCCTTCATGCGCTCAAAAAGATCAAGATTTTCTTCGATGCTTCTGTTGCGATAGGGACTTTCTTTACCGGGATTGGTCAGTGTGCCCCTAAATTCCCTAATTTCTTCAGCGCCAAGACTGTCGACATAGGCTTTGCCTTTTTGGATCAGGAAAACGGCAAACTCGCAGAACCTGTCAAAATAATCCGACGCATAGTAAAGCCTTTCTTCCCAGTCAAATCCCAGCCACCGCACATCCTCCAGGATTGAATCAATGTATTCCTGCTCCTCTTTAATAGGATTTGTATCATCAAAACGCAGATTGCAGAGGCCGTTGAATTTTTCAGCCAGGCCGAAATTAAGACAAATGGACTTTGCATGCCCGATATGGAGATAGCCGTTCGGTTCTGGCGGGAAGCGGGTCATGACTTTGCCGTCGTTTTTGTTGGCCTTAATGTCGGCAGAAACGATGGAGACAATAAAATTCGAAACCGGCACTGATTCAAGTTCTTTCATGGCTGTCTGCCTTTACTTCGTATTTATAAACCGGCCCTCAATGAGAACATCTTCTCCATAGCGGCGGGTTTTTATTATTTTAAATTCGGCGGCATCTTTTCTGCTCTTATCGGCAGGAAATGTCACCAGCGGCACACCCTGGTCACCCAGAAATTTTGGCGCAACAAATAACAGCAGTTGGTCTACCAGACCTGCATCTATAAATGAACCATGCACCCTGCCCCCACCTTCAACGAGAAGACTGGCTATCCCAGCCTGGCCTAGGACCTTCAAGACTGCTTTAATATCCAGCCCCCCTCCTCCTGCAGGTACTGTTTTTACAAGGGCGCCGCTTTCCTCGAGCATATTGCGTTTCTTTTTGTCAGCCCCCCTGGCACAGAAAATCCAGGTTTCGGCAACTGAATCCTGCCGCAGCATTTTCGCTGACAACGACAGGTGCAGGTCAGTATCAAGGATCACACGCAGCGGGTCACGTTCTGTTCCTGATTTCTGCAATCTGGTGGTCAGGGAAGGATCGTCTGCCAAGGCTGTACCAATGCCGACAAGTATGGCATCAACCTGATTACGCAAGGCATGAACACGGGCCAGGGAATGCTTGCCCGTTATCATGGTTTTTGTGTTCGGCAATGCAGCGATCCGGCCGTCAATGCTCATTCCGGCCTTTAATATTACCCAAGGCAGGCCGGTGGTTGAGTGTTTGATAAAGGGAAGGTTTATTTCCCGGCACTCCTGCTCCAGAACGCCTGAGATAACCGTCAAACCCTTTGCCGCTAGATATTTTGCCCCGCCTCCGGCAACCTGGGGGTTGGGATCCAGCATACCGATCACTACCTGAGCTATACCGGCCTTAAGAATTGCCCTGGTGCAAGGTGGGGTCCGGCCGGTGTGATTACAGGGTTCAAGGGTTACATAAAGGGTAGCGCCTTCAGCCTTCCTGCCAGCATCCTGGAGAACATGAATTTCCGCATGCGGCGTGCCGGCTTTTTTATGATAGCCTTTGCTCACAATCCTGCCGTTTTTAACGACAAGAGCTCCAACACTGGGGTTAGGAGAGGTTTTGCCAACACCTTTTTTTGCCTCCCACAGTGCCATGCGCATGTAATTGCTGTCAATATCAGCCACTCTTTTCATCCCGGGTGTTGAGCAGTCCCTTCAATTCATCCATGAATTCGTTAATGTCCTTAAACTGGCGGTAGACCGAGGCAAACCTGACATAGGCAACCTCGTCAAGCTTTGCCAACCCTTCCATCATTTTTTCCCCTATCCACTGGGTCGGCACCTCGCGTTCTCCCATATCCTGGAGTTCTCTTTCCAGCGAGTCAACAAATTCATCTATATCCGCTATACTTACAGGTCTTTTCTCACAGGCTTTTTTCAATCCGGCCACAACCTTATACCGGTCATAAGCCTCCCGCCTCCCATCTTTCTTAATCAGCATAGGCATCATGACTTCCAAGCGCTCATAGGTTGTAAAGCGCTGCCCGCATGATTCACAGGAACGGCGGCGGCGAATTATAGTGTTTTCTTTGTTGAGACGTGAATCAACAACTTTGTTTTCAAGATGTCCGCAGTATGGACATTTCATGGTATTCTCCCCTGCTTGTAGCTGGTCGTTTTGAAATGGTTGATTATAGAACAAAAAGGCAACTCTGCCTATAGCAGGTAAGTAGTTGCCTCATACAAACAGCCTAATCCACTCTTTACTGTTAACCAAGTTTTTTCGGGGTTATATCTGCTTCTGTCAGCATATCAGCGGCAAGAGAGTCGGAGTAGCCATCCTTGTAATAAATATCCGTTATACCGGCGTTTATCAGCATTTTAGTGCAGATCGAGCAAGGCATGTTGGTGCAGTAGAGGGTCGTCCCTTGAATACTCACACCATGGATGGCTGCCTGGATAATGGCATTTTGTTCGGCATGTAGTCCGCGGCACAATTCATGGCGTTCGCCGGAAGGGATACCCATCTGCTCACGCAGACATCCGACATCCAGGCAATGTTTTATCCTGGCAGGGGCACCATTGTAGCCGGTAGTGATTATACGCTTGTCCTTTACAAGAATGGCGCCTACATGACGTCTAAGACACGTGGAACGCTGGGCCACAAGGTCTGTGATGCCCATGAAATATTCCTCCCAGGTGGGACGGATCACTTTTTCCATGATATTGTACTGTTTTTTTCAGTTATTGGAAAAGATACAAAGGGAACGACAGAGGTACTTATGTAAAAAAACTATTGGTCATCCCCATAGAGCTCAGGATAGAGCGGGAATCTCTTACACAGTTCTCTGACCTCTGAACGGATTCTGTTAATTTCCTGCTCATTTCCTGAATTCTCTATAGCCCTGTTAATCCACCCGGCAATGCAGTTCATGTCCTTTTCTCTGAGGCCGCGGCTGGTAACTGCCGGAGTGCCTATCCTGATGCCACCGGTGACAAATCGGCTTTTGGTATCAAACGGTATAGCATTCTTATTTACTGTCAGACCGGCAGCTTCCAGGGTTACTTCAGCCTCCTGGCCTGTAATATCTTTATTAGACAGGTTCACCAGCAGAAGATGATTGTCAGACCCACCTGATACCAGATCAAAACCGTATCGAAGCAAAGCTGCTCCCAAGGCCTGAGAATTTTTTACCACCTGCTCCTGGTAGAGGACAAATTCCCGCGACATTGCCTCCTTGAAGCTTACCGCCTTGGCAGCAATGACATGCATCAACGGGCCGCCCTGGATTCCGGGGAAAATTTTGGAATTCAGATTCTTGCCGTACTCCTCCTTGGCGAGGATCAGGCCACCCCTGGGTCCCCGCATGGTTTTATGGGTCGTGGTCGTCACGTAATCAGCATAGGGTACAGGAGAAGGGTGTACACCTGCCGCCACCAGGCCTGCTATATGGGCCATGTCAACCATGAACAGGGCGTCTATCTGATCTGCAATTTCCCTGAAGGCTTCAAAATCTATGAGACGTGGATAGGCGCTGGCACCTGCCACAATCATTTTAGGCCGGTGTTCATGGGCGACACGTTCTACTTCAGGCATGTTTATGGTGCCCGTTTCCTTGTCCACTCCATAGGAAATAAAATTAAAAAGCTGGCCTGAAAAATTGACCGGGCTGCCATGCGTAAGATGGCCGCCATGGGCCAGGTCCATGCCTAAAACCTTGTCACCGGGATTCAAGGCTGCAAAATAAACAGCCATGTTTGCCTGACTGCCGGAATGGGCCTGAACATTTGCGTATTCGGCCTGAAAAAGTTCCCTGGCTCTGGTAATGGCCAGGTTTTCAACAGCATCGGCGTAATCACAGCCGCCATAGTAGCGCTTGCTCGGATAGCCCTCGGCGTACTTATTAGTGAAAATTGAGCCCTGGGCCTCTAGAACAGCAGTACTGACAATGTTTTCCGAGGCAATGAGTTCGAGATGATAACGTTGGCGTTCCAGTTCGCTTTTTATAGCGTTGTAAACTTCCGGATCATTTGACTTTAGGGTTGACATTGTCACAGGGAATTCAGCTAAAAATAGAATTTTAAAATCTCATACTTTAAAACATGTCAATCCGGCGCTGATGCCGGCCGCCGGCAAATTCCGAGGTCATCCAAGTTCGTACTATTTCTGCGGCAAGCCCAGGGCCAATTACCCTGGCCCCCAAGCAGAGAATATTTGCATTGTTGTGTTCACGGCTCATCTTGGCAGCAAACATTTCATTGCAGAGAGCTGCTCTGATACCGGGTATACGGTTCGCTGCCATGGACATGCCTATGCCCGTGCCGCAAATAAGGATGCCGCACTCACATTTACCCTCCACAACCAGCGAACTGACAGACCTGGCAAAATCGGGATAATCTACTGATTCAGTTGAATTGCAGCCTTGGTCATCAACTGTATACCCAAGACCCTTAAGAACTGTTATTATCGTACGTTTCAGA